>QZKU01000090.1 GCA_003598085.1 Candidatus Abyssobacteria bacterium SURF_5 | reverse complement strand
TTGGAAGTAGTATATCAGAGAATCAAGTGAATATCAATATATTTTACTAAATATTTTTTGTAATAATTACGGGACAGTCTCCTAAGGGGGATTTCCCCTCGCCGTCATCCATAAACCGTAGGGGCGGCCCCATGTGGTCGCCCGCATAGATTGAGCCTGAGACGATATTTGCCACAGAGATCAGCGAGCGCATCGAGACAGGAAAATTCAAAAGCAGTTTCTTCCTCGAACGTTGAGCCCGAAACCTTCTTTGCGATCTCTTCGTCTCCGCGGTGAAACGATGAGCAAGGAAAAGAATGGAGAAGAGTATTAACCAATGAAGTTGATTGGATTAGGAGAGCTGATCTCATGATCCGCTACAGTCTATCAAGCTCTAGCGAGCGGGCGCTGTGGATATGCAGGTGTTAAGAATGTAGAAGATCGCAGGAACACATATATAAATCTCTTTCAGATATGTCAAATGATGCCGCCACAAACCTGTCCGCCAGAGCTTCTTGCCACTTCCACGATAGCTATAATTGACAAAAATTTTTATTCCTGTAGAATAAGTACCTGAAAAGGTAGGCTGATTCCGGCTGGAAAGCTCTCTCATTTTGGAAACGTTCAACAAAAAAAGCCTCAGCGAGCGGGACATCTGCAGCAAATTCATCACGCCTGCCATCCAGCGCGCCGAATGGGACCTCCTCACGCAAGTACGCGAAGAAGTCACACTTACGCCAGGGCGAGTCATGGTCAAAGGCCGGCTGGCTTCTCGCAAAAAGGGCCGCCGCGCCGATTACATTCTCTTCCACGAGAACGTCCCGGTCGCCATTATCGAGGCAAAATCCAACAACTACTGCATCGGCGACGGCATGCAGCAGGCGCTCGCCTACGCGGAAATGCTGGATGTGCCATTCGCCTATAGCTCCAATGGCGATGCGTTCCTGGAACATGATTGCACCGGCGCATGCGAACAGCCGGAACGTGAAATCCCTCTCGATTCTTTTCCCTCACACACCGAGCTTTGGCGGCGCTACTGCGCCTGGAAAAATGACGATGACACCATCCTGCAGTTCCTCACCCAGGACAATTACACAGATATCACCGGCAAGGTCCCACGTTATTATCAGCAGGTCGCCATCAATCGAACTATAGAAGCCATCGCCAAAGGTCAGAACCGCATTCTCCTGGTTATGGCCACAGGCACCGGAAAGACCTACACCGCTTTCCAAATCATCTGGCGTCTGTGGAAGTCGCGGATGAAAAAGCGAATCCTTTTTTTGGCCGACCGCAACATCCTGGTGGACCAAACCATAACCAACGATTTCAAGGCGTTTGGTCAGGCCATGACGAAAATCAAAAACCGGCAGGTAGATAAATCCTATGAAGTATATCTTGCGCTATATCAGGCAGTCTCGGGCTTGGAAGAGGAAAAGAATATATATAAGCAGTTCTCTCCGGATTTCTTCGACCTTATCGTCGTGGATGAATGTCATCGGGGCAGCGCAGCCGAAGACTCGGCCTGGCGCGAGATCCTGGAATACTATTCTTCGGCGACCCAAATCGGCATGACCGCCACTCCAAAGGAAACCAAATACGTTTCCAACATCGACTATTTCGGTCCTCCTGTCTTCTTCTATTCTCTGAGGCAGGGCATCGAAGATGGATTCCTCGCCCCGTACAAGGTCATTCGCATCGACATCGACAAAGACCTCACCGGATGGCGGCCGGAAGAGGGAAAACGCGATAAATACGGCAAGCTCATCGAGGACCGAATATATAATCAAAAAGACTATGACAGGGACCTTGTGCTGGACCAGCGCACAGACCTGGTCGCCAGGAAAGTCACCGAATTCCTCAAAGCCACCGATCGCTACGACAAAACAATTATCTTCTGTGAGGATATCGACCATGCCGAGCGAATGCGCAAGGCGCTCGTAAACCGGAACGGCGACCTTGCATCTGAAAACCGCAGATACATCATGCGGATTACCGGCGATAATGACGAAGGCAAGGCGGAACTCGACAATTTCATCAGCCCCGAAAGCCGATATCCTGTCATTACAACAACATCAAAACTCATGAGCACCGGAGTGGACGCCCAAACCTGCAAACTCATCGTTCTCGATCAAATCATCCAATCCCTCTCGCAATTCAAGCAGATCATCGGGCGCGGCACCCGCATAAATGAGGATTACGGCAAGCTCTTCTTCACCATTATGGATTTCAAGAAAGCAACTGAACTGTTCGCCGATCCTGGTTTCGATGGAAAGCCGGAACAGATTTATGAGCCGGAACCTGATGAACCGACCCTGCCGCCGGATGACGAAACAGACGGAGACGAAGAAGGAGATGGAGAGGATGACAGCGGAATTCTTATAGACCCGCCGCCGGGAGCGGGAGCGAAGAAGTATTACGTTGCAGATGTGCCCGTCTGGGTAGTCGCGGAGCGCGTCCAGTATTATTCGAAAGATGGAAAGCTGATTACCGAATCGCTCAAAGATTACACGAGAAACACCATCCTAAAGGAATTCGCTTCTCTGGACGAGTTCCTGAAGCACTGGACGGAGGCGGAGAAAAAACAGGCTATCATTGAAGAGATGGAGGAGCAAGGTATTCTGCTTGAACCCCTTGCCGAGGAAGTCGGCAAGGAATTTGATCCCTTTGACCTCGTTTGTCATGTGGCCTTTGGTCAGCCGCCCCTCACGCGGCGCGAGCGCGCCGAAAACGTGCGCAAGCGGAATTACTTCGCGAAGTATGGAGAAAAAGCCCGCGCCATCCTCGATGCCTTACTCAATAAGTACGCCGACGAAGGCATCGAGAATATCGAAAGCATGAATGTGCTCAAGGTTCAGCCGATTAATCGGTTCGGTACCCCACTGGAAATCATAGATACGTTTGGAGGCAGAGACGAATACCTCCAGGCGGTTCAGGAACTCGAAGAATATCTATATACCGCCGCATAAGCAAAGGCGGAGCGACGGGGACTGACACCATTTACGGAATTTACGTCTTTTTGAATTCGTAGAATGGTGTCTGTCCCCAGAGCCTCATGCAGAGAGGAAGCATCAATGTCAGTCACCGCCGCAATTAAAGGCATTCAGGATATCATGCGCAAAGATGCCGGGGTGGACGGCGACGCGCAGCGAATCAGCCAGCTTGGATGGATGATTTTCCTGAAAATATTCGATGACCGCGAGAAGGAATATGAGCTTCTCGAAGAAAAGTACCGTTCCCCCATCCCCGACCAGCTCAGGTGGAGTAATTGGGCCGCGGATTCGGAAGGCATTACCGGGGATGAACTGCTCGACTTCGTGAACAACAAGCTGTTCAAAACCCTCAAGAATCTGTCGTTCGGTCGCGGCGCCGATCCCCGCGGCTTCATCGTACGCGAGGTCTTCGAGGACGCCTACAACTATATGAAGTCCGGGCATCTGATGCGACAGGTCATAAACAAGATGAATGAAAGCATCGATTTCAATAAGGCGAAGGACCGCCACCTCTTCGGAGATATCTACGAAAAGATACTCAAGGACCTCCAGAGCGCCGGAAACGCAGGCGAATACTACACCCCAAGAGCCGTCACCCAATTCATTGTCGATATGGTAGCCCCCCAACTCGGTGACAAGGTGCTTGATCCCGCATGCGGCACCGGAGGCTTCCTCACGTGCGCAATTGAAAATGTTCGCAAGCAGCAGGTAAAGAGCGTTGAAGATGAAAGAATCCTTCAACAGTCAATTTTTGGAGCCGATAAGAAGCCGCTTCCTCACCTCCTGTGCATCACCAATATGATTCTCCACGGCATTGAGGTTCCTTCACAAATCCGGCACGACAATACGCTTGCCCGGCCTTTGCGTGATTACACCGCGAAAGACAGGGTCGATGTAATTGTAACCAATCCTCCATTCGGAGGAATCGAAGAAGATGGCATCGAGAACAACTTTCCGGCCCCGTTCCGGACAAAGGAAACAGCCGACCTTTTCCTTGTCTTGATCATGCATCTCCTGAGGCCGGGCGGTCGCGCTGGAATGGTCCTGCCAGATGGAACTCTCTTCGGCGAGGGCGTAAAGACGCGTATCAAAGAAAAGCTGCTCGAAGAATGCAACCTCCATACGATAGTACGCCTCCCCAATGGAGTATTCAGTCCCTACACCGGCATCAAGACCAATCTCCTGTTCTTCACCAAAGGTGAACCCACCAAAGAGATCTGGTACTACGAACATCCTTACCCGGACGGCTATAAGTCCTATTCGAAGACAAAACCGATTCTTATCGAGGAATTCGAGCCTGAGAAGGCGTGGTGGGATAATCGGGTTGAAAACGAGTTCGCATGGAGAGTACCGGCAAAGGATATCGTAGCCAGAGGGTATAATCTCGACATCAAGAATCCAAACTCCTCGAATTCCAGTCACGGCGATCCTGAAGAATTGCTTGCCAAATACAGGAAGCTTCTTGCTGAACTGGCGCATACCCGCAACGCGCTGAAGGCGGAACTCTTGGATTCCCTTGGTGGAAAAAAGAAGTGAACATAAAGCCCTTCATCGAAAACTTTGAAATACTCGCCGACGCGCCAAATGGAGTCGAAAAGCTCCGTAAAACGATCCTCCAACTAGCGGTCCAAGGGAAGCTTGTTCCGCAGGACCCTGATGATGAGCCCGCTTCCATCCTCCTGCAAAGGCTAAAATCGGAAAGAGGACGACTCACAAAAGAAGGATTTAAGAAATATACTAAGTCATTACCGACGGGCATGGATAAAGAAAATCTCTGGCAACTTCCTAATGGATGGGAATGGACACGACTGACGGATATAGGTCTAATTAATCCCAGAAACGAGGTGAACGACGGGAAAAAGGTTTCCTTTATCCCTATGGCGTTCATACCTGCGGAGTTCGGGAAGTGGGTACAATCCGAAACACGTTTTTGGAAAGAAATAAAAGGCGGCTTTACTCATTTCGCGGAAGGTGATGTTGCCGTCGCAAAGATCACTCCTTGTTTTCAAAACGGCAAATCCGTTGTAATGCGGGGACTAATTAATGGGGTCGGAGTTGGGACAACTGAATTGCACGTCTTTCGTCCGGCGGATAAAAGTCTTCTCTTGCCCGAGTATGTCCTCTTGTATGTGAAGTCCCCTGATTTCCTCATTTGTGGAGAAGCAAAAATGACTGGATCTGCCGGGCAAAAGAGGGTTCCCAAGGATTATTTCTCACTCAATCCATTTCCTCTTCCTCCGTTTGCAGAACAAAAACGTATTGTCGCCAAAGTCGACCACCTCATGGGGCTGTGCGATGAACTGGAGGAGCGAAAGAAAAAGAGAAGCGAAAGCCAGCTAAAGCTGAATGGCGCGTTGCTGGATAAGATGCTGTCTGCCCGGGATCCGAAAGAATTCGCTCAGCACTGGCAGCGTATCTGCGACAACTTCGATCTGTTGTACGACCGGCCGGAAACGGTTCAGAAACTCCGCCAGGCAATCCTCCAACTCGCTGTCCAGGGCAAGCTCGTCCCCCAGAACCCCAACGACGAACCCGCATCCATCCTCCTCAAGAAAATCCAAGCCGAAAAACAACGGCTGATTAAAGAAGGAAGAATTAGGAATTTCAAGCCTTCGTCTTCGAACAAATTACAGGAACAGCCTTATAAGCTATCTAACCAATGGGAATGGGTTAGGTTAGAACAAATAAGCATTAAACTTGGTTCTGGCAGTACGCCACGGGGAGGTAAAGCCGTATATGAAAAGAAAGGAATACCTTTTATTCGTTCCCAAAATGTTTGGAATGATGGCTTGAAACTCGATAATGTCGCTCTTATACCTGAACATATCCATGAAAGAATGCGAGAAACAACTGTCGAACCTTGTGATATTTTGTTAAACATAACCGGCGCTTCAATCGGGCGCAGTTGCATTGTCCCGGATAATTTCTTGACCGGGAACGTGAGCCAACATGTGGCTATTGTTCGTTTGGTCGATAATAAGATACGCCATTATATCCACCTTTGCCTGATATCTCCTTATCTACAAAGTATCATTATGGCAGCACAAGTAGGAATTTCTCGAGAAGGTCTAAGCATGAAAAGGTTAAAAGATTTTCTTATTCCACTCCCGCCACTATCAGAACTTGAACGCATAGTCACTAAGGTTGACCAACTCATGGCTCTCTGCGACGAACTCGAAACAAAACTCAGGAAATCCCTCTGCGAGAGCGAAAAACTTATAGAAGCTGTCGTGCATCACATGCTGAATACAGGACCACAACAGTAATTGAAATCCTGCAACAAGTCTGGTGAGCCTTCACTATTGACTGAGAAAGAGGCACTGCTTGATACCCAAACTTTTGATCATTCTAACGGGGCTTTTTGGATTTATAGCTGCCGTACTGGGTCTACACTTGACACTTGGAAAGGCTGGTTATCCAGAGTTTGCTCTGAAATTTTTTCCTTTCCTAATAAAGGCAAAAGGGAAAGAAGGATATCTACTTTTCTTCTTAATTGTCATCATCTTCTTTGGCTACCTTTCCAATACTGCCCGGGAGTATCTTGAAGTGGAGAAGAAACCCTCTCTTCAGGAGAGCCAGGATACCAGTGGCGCACGTATTCTGAAAGCTTCTTCAACTACTTTTCAAATGGAAGTTGACGCCGCCGCTGAAGATGCCAAGGCAAGGGCAGCTAAATATTTTGACGCGGCGGAATGTATGTTTCAAGAAAAAGAATACCGAGACGCCGCGGAAAATTATCGGCGATCAATACAAGTGCTTCCCACCATGTCAGGGTACTTAAACCTCGGACTATCCCAGATGTACATTACAGATTACTCCAGCGCCAAGAATTCCTTCTTAATAGGTTTAGATATTGCGAAATCTAAGCATGAGGCTTATCAGGCAACCTTTCTCAGTAACCTTGGAATTATCTACATGCACTTGGGAAATTTAGAAAAGGCGCTCGAATACCACCGTTTGGCTTTGGAAATTTATGAGCGCCTAAAGGATGCGCTTGGTCAAGCCAACCAAATCGGCAATATAGGTAATGTACATAAGTTCCTCGGCAATCTGGAAAAGGCTCTGGAGTCACATCAAACCGCTCTTCAGATTTTCAGAGTCATTGAAAATTTGGAGGGACAGGCTATTGCCTTATCAAATATCGGTAGCGTCCATGAACGATTTGGCAATCTCGATGAATCCTTAAAATTCAATAGACAGGCCATCTCCCTGTACAGGAAAATTGACAACCCCATTGGATTGGCAAACGCTTTGTATAGTACCGGGATCATATATTGGTATAAGGCCCTTGCGTTGCCAGCAGGTCAACAGAAGAATCTATTGGATCAAGCCGCGGAAGCTCATCAGGAAGCTCTAATAATTTATGAAAAAATTGGAAATCTTACAGGGAAAGCAAAAGCTTTAGCTTGCATAGGACTGATTACCACTTATCGAGGAAACGAAAAAGAGGGAGTGCCCATTCTTCAAGAGGCACTGCATATTTGCGATTCTTTAGATGATTTGGATACTGTATCGGAGATACATTGCACGATTGGGTATGTATATATGAACGTAGGTCGATTAGATGAGGCCCTTGAATATCTCGAAAACGCACGACATCTCTCCGAGAAGATAGATGATCCTAAGGGAAAGGCAGATGCATTATTAAATATAGGTGTCATCTACTTTCGAAAGAATGAAAAGGAAGAGGCCTTTACCATACTAAAGGAAGCTCAGAAGATTTGCCAACAGTACGGCTTCAAAGGGAAATCAGAGGAAATTCAAAATACTATCTCTAGATTTGCTGCCGAATCGTAGATGGGGATAGATAAAAGACCCCCCCCTCTACCGGAATTTAGGCGCTTTAACCGGAGCCTGTCTCTAGTCCTCCAAAGTTCTCTTTTTTTTCTGTTGCCTATTTCCCGGATTTATTCTTAGTGGGATCGACCAGCTTATAAGTCGTTCCCTTTACTGAAGTAGGTGGAAGTGGCGCTCCCTTTACGGACGTCACCTCTTTACCTTTTCCCCCACGTGGGCCAATCTGTTGATATTGTCCGGATTTCGGGGCTTTCGTTCCAGGCGTGAAATTCTGTTTTCTTGTCATTCTTCTGCCTCCTATTGTTAATTGCCTTATTCCATCTATCTTATGATTCACAGTTCATGCAATTGAAAAGGAAAGTTACCTTAGCCCCAGACCACGCACCGGAACGCGGACAACCGGTTGCAGCACCTCCAGTTGATTTCTGTACTTACTCATTATGCGGTCATAGAAATTACGCACGTTCTTAGCACGCACAGTCAAAACGAGGGCATAAGGGACAGGACCTGCTGCGCTTGCGGCTGATCCGCCTTCCCGGGCATTGTAGTGTATTTGCAAATGGGGCCGGTGAACGCTGCTTGCCCTTTTCCGCGTAACTCCATGGATCGTCGTTTCCCATTTAAGTGCGTCGTGACGTAGTTCCTGCTCTGTCGCGTAAGGCTTTACAATTCCAAAAAGTGATTCCGACTTCGGCAGCTTTGCACCAATATTATGCTTCTCTGAATGCGGTCGAAAAACAACTTCTAACCCTGTCCGCGTGTAATGTATGGGATGCTCAGGGTCTGTTTGGCACGCGTAACAAAATGTCGCCACGATTTCTACATTGCCTCTGACTGCGCCATCCGGCCACGGAATTTCTGCTTCCCAGTAATTTCCTGGTCTCAGCGCGCCTTGATAGATGATGACCGCCTCATTATCGGCGCATGTAATTAGCGACTCCACATCCTCGTTAATTCGCCCCCAACCGATTTCCTCCAAGCTTTGATGGTTGGCTTGGCTACGATTGATGAGCAGAGCCTTCAGAACGAGCGGCTTCATGATCGATCCAAGATAGGCCCTTACACCGACAGCGGCCCTTAAAGCGAAAGGAGCCGCAAAACTTGTCCCATACTGAAGTGAAATCTCACCTGATTTTTGCTGAGATAAAACAGGAAAGGGTTCATCTGCGCAACCGCCAAATGCCAGCACGTCCGGTTTGACAAGGCCTGGGCTTCGGCCGGGACCCATTGAACTGTAAGACGCTCGCTCCCATGTGTTGTTACGAGAATCGCACGCGCCGACGGATAAGGAGTTCACGCAGTCAGAAGGAACCTGGACGCGATGTAGGTTTTGATTACGGTCTGCTTCTCCGTCATTGCCGACAGCAACAGCCGCCAATAGATCTCCATTGGAAAGAAGCTGGTCAAGCTTGCACGTCCAAACATGGGGCTCGTCGTCTATCACCAGATTCGGACCAACACTGAGAACCATAAACTCGGGTTTTCGATTCAATACTGTACTCTCGATCCGACGAATCACGTCAAAAAGTTCGTCGTCATTTGGATGCGTGTGTTCATCAAGTATCCGATAATGGTCCACCTTCGCAAAAGGAAGAGGTAAAGACTTTGGGTTGTCAATAGGACCAAAAAGCAGCGCACCAGTGACCATATGTCCATGCTCCTCATAATCGGCTATGGGTTTACCCATGTTTCTTCCCTTCCAGCCACTGACGTATTGATTCATGATCTCGTTTTTGCCCATCCCACCGTCGAACACGGCAACTCGCAAAGCTGGGTCAACCGGTGGATCTGTTGGAACGGCATTCGGGTGCAAACTTAGTTTAGGTTTAATGGCTCGAACTATCTGGGGTGGGCGCAGTTTAGGCATTCCGCGCGCGACACGAAGAAAGGAGAATTCGGCAATTTCATTAAGGAGTTTCCTTGGTGCTTTCAGGGGCAGAAAGCAAAGCCCTCCTACATATAGCCGCTTGTCGATGTTGACCTTTATACTCATTTCTCTGAGGAATCGGCGAAATCCTTCGATGATATAATCCGAGGACGGTTTTTCATCGGCATGAAGAATAATTTCAAGCACGGGATAATCAGTTGTCTGCGGAATGTTCCGCAATTTCGACTCCGGCGTGAGTTCACGAACATCTTCGAATTGACGTAACCTCTCAGCTGCCGCCGAGTCCAGGTCAAGCGTTCTCACAAAACGTGGTAAATCATCGAAATTTTCTCGGGTGCTGGCCACAAGGAATTCAGCAGTGACTTTTGTCTTCGGTTTTTCCTTTGTTGCAACCTTCGTTGGTTTTACGTATGCGATGCGACTACCAAGAACACGAAGTTTTGCCTCATATAAGAACTCACGAGGATAGTATGATTTGGCGAGATAGGCCGGGTGAATGATAAACGACGCGACACTTTCTCCCCGTGGACATGCTCTTTCCGGCAGTTGGTCGAGCTTCCTCGCCGTCTGTTGAAACTTTGGGAGCAACCGGTCGCGAGCTTCCCCTACCTCGTAAGGATGCGCTTTTTTATGTTCTATTTTTGGAGCCTGAATTTGTCTTACCAGATTCTCCCCACGGCCGAGAATATAATTTTTAGTCATTATCAGCCCCTAATTTTTGCTTTCGCAATTCCGCCAAGCGATACTTCCGCAATGTGTCGCGACTCAAACCTGTGATTTTGTTTATTCTTCTCTCCGAGAATCCGACCGCGCGGAGGCTACCGGCGAAGTTAATTTGCTCATCCTTGGATGGTAAAGACGCAACCGCACCTTCGATAAAACGAGTCATCTGATCCTCGATGGTTTCTTGGTTGACCACTGAGTTCATTCTTAGCAACCGAATGTTGCGTTGTACGTCACTGTAAGACATTCCTGCCATTGCGAAGGCGCACGCTACAATGAGTGGTTTAGAAACCTTTTTGTCTAGCCCAATCTGTTTTTCTAATAGGTTACGAATGCCTTCGCGGTCTGGAAGCGGAAAGTGAATCACGAGGTCGAATCGTCTCCATACCGCCGGGTCCAAAAGTTTTTCGTGATTTGTGGCCGCTATTAGAAGGCCAGTGGGGGGCCATAAGTCAATTTCTTGAAGCAGAACAGCGACAAGACGTTTGAGCTCTCCAATTTCAGTTGGATCATCCCGCATCTTCGCTAAAGCATCGAACTCGTCTAGAAGAAGAACACAGGGGACGCTTTTTGCATAATCGAGCGCTTGCCTTATGTTCCACCCGGTGCGCCCGAGAAAACTGCTCATTACCGTTGCAAGGTCAAGTGAGACAAGTGGTTTCTGAAGCTCCCGCGCCAGCCATCTTGCTGTCAATGTCTTACCGACACCAGGAAGTCCCGTGAAAAGAATGCTTCGCGTCGGCAAGAGTCCCTCTTCGATCAACCGCCTTTCCATTTGACGTTCAGTCAAAAGACGTTTCAATTGCTGCGCTATCTCCCGGGTGAAAACTGGCTCCACGTCTGGCTGTGGGTCATCTTCAACGCGAAGGAGTTGAGCCCGTGTCTCGTGGTCGCGAGGAGGCTCCTCTGTGTATGAATGTGCTTCGTATGAGTGCGCTTCCCTTACCAGATTTGTCTGCGGTTTTCTGTCTTGCATCGCCTTGCGAAGTCGTTCAGCAATCGCGGGATTATCTTTGCGAACTCTCGATATAAGACGGCGCAAGAATAAGGTTAGGTCGCGGTCATTCCCTTTCAAGGCCATTTCTGCAAGGTGGACTAATTCGTCATAAATAGTCGGTCTATATTCCATTACTTGCTCCCTTTATTATATTTTTTGAAAATAATATAACATCATTGTGGACTAATTGTCAAGTATTTTTTTAAAATTAGTCCATGTTAGCGAAGAATGAGTCACCCATTAAAGGTCCCTGTCAAGTAGGCACAAAAGTTTTACTCACAGAGCTTTCTTTTTTTTGTAGAAAAACAAGAAAAAACAAGAAAAACAAAAAAACAAGGGGGAAATTAGGGACAACAGAGCCCGATTTTTCCCGCCGAAGGATTTGCGTCTTCCCATCATCTTCCCCTGCTTCGGCCTAATTCGCTAATTCGTGGTGGAAAAACTCTTTACGTTGGTTTATGACATCTTTTTAACAACTATGTCGTTGACCAGGACTTGCCAGTATGGTTCAATGACCTTGTCGACACCAGAAAGTTTGGCCGGTCTGGATAAGGCTGGCGGCCTGGCTGGTCGGCAAACGAACGCGGCCACGTTCTACGAACCAACAAAGGAGCTGTAGCAAAAAAACGATCGACGCGGACCTCGCGACCGTTCACGGGGAAGGTCAATCCGAAATGTACGCCGCAGACCACTCACCCGGTACCGGTGGAGGCTACCTCAAGAGGAACTGCACGGCCCTCAGGGCATGCAACGACGGGGACTGATTCCCCGGAGACAGAATCTTGATACAGTGCTGCCAGTCCGCCCGGGAAGACGATCTGCGTAAAGACTGTCGCGAAACCTTCTCGTAGTTTGCCAAAAGAGTAAAGCCGTGGCATTCCGAGACCGGCACGAGACTACCGCTTGCGCAACAGGCGACAGGAACACGTCGAGTATGAGAAAGAAAAGCTGACAGATTAGTTACTCCGTCAGCGGCGACTCGCCGCCGCTCGCCCAAGCGCGAACACCGACTCCTTGGCTCAACTCACGCCGATAAATCCGGCGCCGGAGCAACCAGGTTCTCTTACAGAAGTAAAAGGGAAAAGGTAAAAAGATGAAAGGTAAATTACAGCCGAAATAATCCACGCGAATCCGCGTGAATCTGTGGTTCATTCAATCTGAGAAAATCAGCGTAATCCCGGATCGAGTCCAGGGCGGCGCGGGAACGGGCCCGAAAACCTTTTTATCCGCAGAGGGGTTTTAGTCGCGTCATCTAAACCTTCCTCTTCTTGGAGCGCAAGCGAAGTCTCTCTTGTAATTCGTCAATTCGTGAAATATGTGTTCCAAGTAGTTTGGTTGCGGCTTCGCAGCGCTGTGCAATCTGGGATAGAAAAGTCTCTTCCTGAAAGCTGTGTAAAAAGGACCTGCGGTTGAAGTACCCGCGGCCTCTGCGGAGAGGCGTCTCCATCGGTATTCATCGGCAGTTCCCAAGAATTCGTGAAAATTCGTGCGAATCCGTGATCGAGTTAAGTCATTGTCCTTCAATTTGCGAAAATCTGCGGAATCTGCGGATAGGACAATCTTTCTGTGGACTGGGGGCTGTCGCCCTTCCTCATCCGCGGCTCGATTTCGGGCACGTCACGCCGTGCGCGTACACTCTGAAAACATTGGCGCAATTGTTTGATCATCGAAACTGCGACAGGAACTTTTCGGGGCGGACGATAGGACAGCGTTTCACCTTCTTCAGCCTCAGAAGATGGGCATCGCCGCTCACGATGGCATCCGCCTGTGCGGCTTCGGCGCACAGCAGGAACTTCTCGTCGTCGGGATCGGCGGAGCGGCTGCTCTTGAGGGCGGATGGAATCTTCACCGGCTCGATATAGGGAATCAGCTCCTCCTGCAACAGATTCCCGATTTCTCCTTCGGTAAGGTCGAACTTCGGGTACGCCAGGACGCTGACGTATTCCTCGATGATTTCCCTGGAGGCCAGTATCGTAAGCGCTCTTTGCTTCCACAACTCATGAAGCCGGGCCATCGGACCCCTGAACAGGAGCGCCGATACGATCACGTTCGTATCGAGCACGACCCTTTTGAAGGGAGCGCGCGGCGGGGTCACGCCCGCTTCCTTCGCGCCCAGCGGATGGCCTTCTCGATGTCCTCCTCCTGAAGGCCGAGCGCCTGCATTTTGTTGCGGACGTTCTCGATGGTTGACGCGGCCGAGGTGATCTTGACCGGGGTCAACACGATCTTTTTCTCTCTTACGGAAACCTCGAAATAGTCCACTCCTGGAAACTGCTGAACGACCTGCTTCGGCAGAGTGAGTTGGTTTTTGGACGTCTTTTTGGCAAGCATTGTTTCCTTACCTCCTTACTATAAGGATACCATATAGATCGGGAATTGTAAACATAGTGGCAGGCTGTATGCCGGGGGCTGAAAGGCCGGTCGTTGATCTGCGATTGAAAAACAGTTCTTGCCCTGCAAGGCGCGCTGTCAGGATGAACCAAAAGAGGAAGTCAGTATGACGCGGCGAACGCCGAGTATTCCGGATTCCTGGCGGCAGCGGGCTCGCGACCCAAACGCAGGCAGGGCAGGCATAATGAAAGGAGCTATGACAGCGGCCTGAATCAATGTTCATCGGCGGTTGAAAAGAGGGATTCTTCTCCCGCGGAGCGCGGGGTCAGAATGACATAAAGGGGTTGTCGGCGCGGATCGGCGGTTGAAGTTGGGCACGCCGTGCCGCTACTATCTGTGAAAAATCGGTGAGAATCTGCGCAATCTGCGGATAAAAGGTCTTGGGGCCCGTTCCCGCGAGGCGCGAGAAGAAGGAGAAATCCCTCTTAGGAGGCTGTCCCGTAATTGAGATTTGTCTTTTTCTGCCAGACCCTGGATTCCTGCTTTCGCAGGAATGACGGGTTACTCTGACTTGTCGATACCGCTCTGTCATCG
>QZKU01000089.1 GCA_003598085.1 Candidatus Abyssobacteria bacterium SURF_5 | reverse complement strand
CATCTCCAAAACCACAAAGGAAACCCAACAGAGCCAATAAGAAGGAGCAGTCAGCAAAAATCCGCCCCCAAGGGCCGATTTAGATGCGTAAGCCCTACAATCGGAGTTTTGGTTTCTTGACACCCCACAGTGCCTGTGGTAGAATCGGTCTGGAATCCCCGGAATGTCTAAGTGTGTCTGAGAAGCGGAGATAGCAGTGGAAATCCAGATACAGAGAGAATCCAGCCGGTGTCGCCAGTGTAGCCAACCTTTCACAAACGATCAAAAGCATTATTCGCGGTTGAAGCTGAGCGAGAATGTTTTCGTGCGCGAGGATTTCTGTGAAGAGTGCTGGCCGAGCTCATTAGCGAATCAGGCAGGAGATGCATTTTATTCACATTGGGAGACGCGCTATCGGGATCCGGCGGCTGCCAAAGCGACGCCTGAGACGCAATACATGCCGCTGCTCAAGCTGTTCTATGAGGCAATTGCCGGCGGAATGCCGGCCGACGAGCCCCTGGCCTACGTATGCGCCCTCATATTAAGGCGGCAAAAGGTATTTCGCTTTGTGCGCGAAGAGAAAGAGGGCGACGCGAAAGAGAATATTTTGGTATTCCATGATCGATATCACGACGTTCAGGTGAAGGTTGTTGACCCGAATATAAGCGAGGCCCAATTTCGAGAGGTGAAACAGAAACTCGAGGCGCATCTTTCACAAAAGGATTCGGCCAATGAGCGATAAGGGATCTCCTTCCGGAAGGCAATACATATATGCGTTCAGCTCCGGGAAACTGGTTCTCCTCGTATCGATGGTGCTCATCCTGATGGCGCTCAGTCTCATGCTCGGGATCAGGATTGAACGCTACCAGAGCGGCGTTGGGTTTCAGCACTTCGAACAGGCGGTGCAGGCGCCTCTCATCACCTCACCCGAGTCCATCACCGACGCGGTGAAAACAGTACAGACAGAGGAAGTGGCCCCGGCGGCGGCCCTTCATAGCAAGCCTGCCCCGGAACCGCCGGCTGTTGCCGCGAAGGAGGAAGTAAAACCTGAAGCGCCTCCGCAGATTTCCCCTCAGGTTGTTTCGGCTGTCGTTCCGGTGAAAGCTGAAGACGTGAAAGCTGAAGAAGGGAAGGCCGAACCTGCCAAGGTGGTTGAAAAGAAAGACCTTCCGGCACCGCCGGCGCCGGAACAAAAACAAGCCGCTGCAACTGTGGAAAAGGGACATTTTGCGATCCAGGTGACTTCGTCGCAGGACAAGAACATGGCGACTGCTCAGATGTCAACGTTGAAGGACAAAGGTTTTCCGTCGTTTATTGAGGAGATAGATATCGAAAACAAAGGGCGCTTCTATCGAGTCCTGGTGGGGCCGTATCAAACGGAAGCTGAAGCTACTGAGGTTCTGAGCCGGCTGAAAAAGGATTCGCGTTTCGCAGGCGGTTACGTTCGATTTCTGCCATAATACAAAAGGACACGTCGGACGCAGCACCTGCTGTTGCAGTTGCGGAAATACTCCCGGAAAGGGTTTTGTGAAAGGCAGGCACATTTTCGGCCTGCTTTTTTTGCTGAAAGAAAAACGGAGCATCTATCAGTTCAATAATGAAAGCAAGACACATCCTCCAGATTGCGGCAACGGCGGTTTTGCTTGCGCTGGCATTTCCGAATGCGAGCTTTTGGCCGCTGGCGTATGTTGGGCTGATTCCTCTGATGTTGTTCAGCCGCAAGCGAAGCTGGAAGCAGGCTTTCTTTGCGGGGACTGCCGCCGGCCTTCTTTTTTACGGAATTACGTTCTCGTGGTTTGCCTCGCTGACCTATTGGGTTGGGAGCATCGCATTGCTGGGTGTCGGGCTGTTGCTGCTCCTGTTTGCATGTTTTTGGGGAGCGGTATGGGTCGGGAAAAAATACATCGAAGAAACGATGCCGGCAGCGCTGGCGATCTTTTTTCCCGCCTTGTGGATATTGATGGAGTACGTTGAGAATCACATTTTCACCGGTTTCGGATGGGGTTCGCTTGGATATACGCAATGGAACAATCTGCCCGTGGCTCAGCTTGCGTCGGTTGGCTCGATTTACAGTACCGGCTTCTTCGTCGTGGTGGTCAACGTGCTCATTTACCAAGTGATCGTGAATGCTCGATCGCTGAAGCGTCTTTTGATTCCTGCGGCGGCGGCAATCCTCGTGATAGGCGGCGTTTGGCTGTGGGGAGCGCATCAGACGGATCAGCCGGACATGACATCACCATTGCGAGTCGGCGTGATCCAGCCCAATTTTTCGCTCGATGTCAAGTGGAGCGAGGAGTATGCCGTGCACATGCTGAAGGTGCAGAAGCGGATGACCGATCAACTTGCCGCCGAAGGAGCGCAACTCATAATCTGGCCGGAGAGCGCCTTGTACGGTTTTTTGGTGAACGAGATCGACAGGGTAGGCAGGATCGTACGAGAGAATAACATTCACCTGCTGATGGGGAGCAACCATTACGAAAGGGTGGTTATTCGAGGCGAGGAGGACATCCTTTACTATAATTCAGCTTTTCTCCTTGATCCCGAGGGGCGGATTCTGGGGAGGTACGACAAGAGGCATCTTGCTCCTTTTGGCGAGTATGTTCCGATGGCGAATGTGATCGGGTTCGTTGGCAAAGTGGTGCCGGCGATTTCCGATTTCAGCGCCGGCAGCGAAATCACTCATTTTGAGGTCGGGGGCAGGAAGTTCGCGGTGCTTATCTGCTTTGAAAACAGTTTTCCTCACGTAGTGCGCGAGTCGGCCCAGGGTGTTGATTTTCTCGTTCAGATCACGAATGACGGCTGGTTTGGCCGTTCGGCTCAGCCGCGGCAGGACCTTGCAATTGCCGTGTTTCGCGCGATTGAAAACGGAATGACCTTGGCAAGAGGTACGAATACGGGAATCTCCTGCTTCATCGATCCCTGGGGCAAGGTGAGCGGAATCGTTCACAATGCCTGGGGAGAAGAGGTTTTTGCGCGCGGGATTTCGGAGGAGCCGATCTCCACCGTTTCTCATCCGACATTGTATAATAGATATGGGGACCTGTTTGTGATGGTTTGCTTGGGACTCGTTGTTCTTGCGGGCGGCATCGGGTTTTACCGGGGGAGATTTTCGGGGATGCGCGCCGCCAGACAGAAGGACAGCGATGTGGAAGAGGGTCGCACCGCAGCAGTAGTTACGGCCAAAGGGAAATCATCTAAAAGATAATGGAAAAAGAGATAGAGTCAAAAATAAAGGCGAAAATAGCCGGCGCCATTGAGAAGGCAATTGAAGACGGAAGTGTGCGTCTGGACGCAGTTCCCGAAATCCGCCTGGAGACGCCGAATAATCCCGAGCACGGCGATTACGCCACGAATGTTTCGCTTCAGCTTGCGCGTCTTGCGCGAACGGCTCCGATGAAGATCGCGGATGCAGTTGTCAGACATATCGAAGTGAGCGACGAGCTTTTCGAGAAAGTGGTCGTTGCCGCACCGGGTTTCATCAATTTTTACTTGAAGGACCGGGCGGTGGCCGCGGTCATTTCGCAGGTTCTTTCGGCCGGCGACACGTATGGGAGCTCGCGCATCGGCGCCGGAAAAAGGGTGAACGTCGAGTTTGTGAGCAGCAATCCGACCGGTCCGCTCACCATTGGTCACGGCAGGCAGGCGACGCTTGGCGACGTGCTCTCGAACTGCCTCACGTTCTGCGGATACGACGTGACCCGCGAGTACTATTACAACGACGCCGGCAAGCAGATGGACATGCTTGCGCGCTCCGTCCATGCGCGCTATCAGCAGCTTTTCGATCCTTCGTCCGCGTTTCCCGATGAAGGCTATCAGGGGGATTATATCCGTGACGTGGCCGAAGATATCCGCAAGCAGGAAGGCGATAAGTATGTCGGGAAGGATGATCAGGCGACCATCGATTTTTTCAGGCAGTTCGCCGTTCGCGAGATGATCGCGCTCATCGACCGCGACCTGAAATATTATGGCGTTCGCTTCGACATGTGGTCGCTCGAATCGGCCCTCTATTCGGAAGGAAAGGTCGAGCGCGCGCTCAAGCTTCTCGAAGAGCACGGATTTCTATATGAACAGGAAGGCGCGCTTTGGTTCCGCAGCTCCGCCCTCGGCGACGAGAAGGATCGCGTCGTCAGAAGAAGCAACGGCGCTCTGACCTACTTTGCCGGCGATATCGCCTATCACGTGGACAAGCACGAGCGCGGGTTTGATCGCGCCATCGACATCTGGGGCGCCGACCATCACGGGTACGTCCCGCGCATGATGGCTGTCATCAAGGCGCTCGGCTATCCCGACGATTTTCTGGAATGCATCGTGCACCAGATGGTGAGCTTTGTGCGCGACGGGAAGGAAATAAAAATGTCGACGCGCGCCGGGCAGTTTGTTACCTTATATGACCTGGTGCACGAAGTCGGGCTGCCGGTAACGCGCTTCTTTTTCCTGATGCGCAGCTACGACAGCCATCTTGTTTTCGATTTCGATCTCGCGAAAAAGGAGTCAAGCGAGAACCCTGTGTATTACATTCAATACGCGCACGCGCGGATCAGCAGCATCAACAAACACGCTGAATCCAAGGGATTTGATCTTGATCGCAATCGCGAAGCCGATTTGTCGCTCCTGAAGGAACCCGAAGAGGTTGATCTCATGAAGTATCTCTCGAAGTTCCCATCGGTGGTCGAGGCGGCCGCCGAGAAGCGCGAGGTCCATCGCATTCCGGCGTTCATTCTTGAGGTCGTCGGCCTATTCCACGCCTACTACAACAAACACATCGTGGTATCCGACAACGAGCAACTTTCGCTTGCGCGCCTGGCTCTGGTCGAGGCGGTCCGCCAGGTGGTCAAAAACGCGCTGCACCTGCTCGGAATTGAAGCGCCCGAGCGGATGTAGAGTCCGCCCGGGCGAGTGCGGCGCAGAGAGCCGCTGTCGTGCTAATCTCACTTCCTATTCGACAATTGAATCCGGCCGGCTGTCGTTATAGTGACCCATCCCCTTGTCAAAGACGTAGACGCTCAGGGTGTCCTCGAAGGGAACGCCATTGGTGAGGCAGCCGGATATGGTTACGGGCGCCCATCCCAGCGGGAGGGATGCCTGCACGGCGGCGCGATCGAATTTCACCATCAGATCGAGAATCCCATCAGCATCGTGATCACCGATTGCGGTGGGCGCAGCCAGCGCGGAGATCGCCTGGTTCAGCATGATCTGTCCCACGTCGATTGACGAGGGATGAAATCCCGCCGGCAGCTCGATGTATGCGGTCACATATTGTCCTTTGCTTTTGACGTTCAGGGAGGGCGGCTCGAGCTCGGCCCCCGCCATCAGCGTAGGCACGTCAAGAACGCCGAACGTGCTGAAATGAGTTACCCAGGCGCAAACGACATTTGTCGCGGGGTCGGTGCAATCAGAGTCGGATGTCAACGCTTCCCATGTACTGTTAATGTCGTCGTACCAATATATCTGGAGGTTCGCTTCGTCCAGCCCGGCAACCTCTTCATCGGTGTAGTTAATCTCTATTTTGACCGGTGCGGCAAACACGAGTCCGTCGGGTCCGAATTCCCGCGCCAGCGCGAGAGAAGTACCGGCGGGAAGTGTATCGAGCGGCGGCTCCGAGCCGGGGAGCGGAGTCTCGATCGTTACGGTGACGGGTTCAGTCAAAGCATCCTGCGGAACCGTGACAGTGGTACCGCTTCCATCAGACACCTCTCCCCCGCTCGCATCGACTGGTTCAGAAATCACCAGGTTAAAGAGGTAGACGTCGCCTTCACGCACCCCGTCGCCGTCGGTGTCATCATCGGTGTTATAGGCGAGGAGCGTTCCGTCCGGGGAGACAGTGAAAATGCCCTGGCTGAGGGGAGCGGCGGTCAATCGTTCAGGAGGAGCACTGCCGTCGGCTTTCGCGACAAAAATATCGAAGTCGGCGTCTCCCAGCATTACCTCGGTCGTATTGAACCTGTTCCAGCCGTAGGTGCCTGGATTGAATACATTGTTCAAATCGGCGCAGTAGTAAACATACCGGCCGTCATAAGAGAAGGCCGGGACTGCGGCAAAATTTCTTGTATCCGTTACGATGGTTACATAGGGACTATTCTCATCAAGCACCATTTCACCCAACGGAAGGTTGGCGACGTCCACTATCCAGATAGCGAATGAATGCATGTTGAAGCCATAGCCACAGGTGATTTTCGTTCCATCAGGCGACCAGCGCAGCCAGCGTGGAATTGTCTGCAAGTCGATCATATCCAGCAGCTTTCGATGAGTAGCGCCGGGCAGCGGATCGCCGAAATCATCCACAGAAAAAGCGAAGACATCTCCATTGAGCACATATGCCGCCTGGTGCTCAGTGTTGCGAGAAAAATCTATGTCGAAAAACCAGCTTATGCCGCCGTCAAATTCAGTCAGATAAGGGTGCGAGACGCGATCGGTCGTCGGGGTGGCATCGACATAACGAACGCGGCGTGTACGGTCGGGGGAATCGGTAAGGAAGAAGATGCGCCTGTCGTTCGGGCTCCAGCTTAAACACGCAGTGACCGCCGCCCAATCGCTGTCTTCGGTAATGCGGTACGCCGGGCTATCGGCGGTCAGCTCCTTCACATAGATATTCCATACGCCGGCTTCAGGGGCGCCCTCCCTGAGCAGATAGGCGATTTTCTTGCCGTCGTTCGAGAA
This sequence comes from Candidatus Abyssobacteria bacterium SURF_5, assembly GCA_003598085.1. Lineage (NCBI taxonomy): Bacteria > Pseudomonadati > Candidatus Hydrogenedentota > Candidatus Abyssobacteria > Candidatus Abyssobacteria bacterium SURF_5. The sequence continues at coordinate 26,771 of QZKU01000089.1, read as the reverse complement.
AGCCGGGCAAAGGATTTCCGCGTCATCCGGTTGAAGCTCCTGCCTCTGACCCAGCGATACGCCAAGCGCCAGCGGCGGCGGAACCAATTCCGGATACGGCATTGCGGAAACGGAGAAATCGTCGACATCGATATCGACGGCCGCATATAGCAGCGTCCAATACTGGATTGCGACCCCCAATTTCGGATTCGGCAGGCCCACCGGCACCAATTCAATGTTGAACGAGCCGATGAATTGCTGATTGGAACCATCGGCGTCACCGACATATGCGGTCGCAGTGTTCGAGAGAGGATCATACGACAGCTTGAGCAGATTGTAAGTAGTTGCCTCGTTTCCTTTGGCCGGCGTGCGCGAGGACCACTGCCACCCGCTCATTGAATTACAGCCAATCGCGTAGCCGCCCAGCGTGTTGTATTCCACCTGTGCTGAACCGCTCGGACCGGTGATAGAAATACAGATATTACTCATGTCGGTCGCCACCGGCACCTTAAATTTCATTTGAACATCGACCTGATGTGCGCCGTCATAAAGGAGATTCCAGATGTTTCCGCCCAGCCAGGCTGCCGGCTGGTCCGCCAGGCCAGAGATGTTCAGGCAGCCTCCTTCTTCCGTCACGCTTAATCCGAGCGCGCCATTGTCAACGATCCACATTGGGTCGATGACGCCGTCATCAAAGTTATCCGAAACGGTTTCGGCGCTGGCGGTTACCGTCCCAAACACCAACATCAAAAGAAAGAAACACCATACACCCGTCTGCTTCCTCATTTTTTCCCTCCTGTTAATCCCGACGGCCAGTCACTATGAGAGCCTGATTCTATTCCTATCCAAATTCATTTGTCAAGGTCAATTTGCCTCATGGGAATAGTAGGAGCATGAAAGGCAAACGGTGCGAACGTACTTGTGGGGAAAACATTCGAGGCTGTTCTGAAACAGTGGAGGACAGTCTAATGAGAGCGGAGGGCTTCGATGATTTGCATGCGCGAGGCTCGGAGCGCGGGCAGAATGCCGGAGAGCACGCCGACAACGATCATGACACTGAGGGAGACAGCGACCACCGCCGGGTCGATCTCCGGCGGGGCAACGAAGCGGGGCATTTTGAACAAACCGAGCACAAGGCAAATCGAGCACCCGCCGAGTGCGCCGACGGAGCCGGCGAAGAACGTGATGAAGAGCGACTCGATCAGGAACTGAAGGAATACTTGCCGGTTTCTTGCGCCGACGGCCTTAATGATGCCGATTTCCCGCACCCGCTCGTTGATTGAGACGAACATGATATTCATGACGCCGACGCCGCCGATAAAAAGGGTAATGATGCTGGCCGCCCCCAGAAAAATTTGGAGCCCTATGGTAGCTCCTTTCACTCGCGCTATCATATCGGTGGTCCCGAAAATATGGAGCGCATTCGAATCGGAGGAGTCGAACCCATGTCGTACGGCGAGGGCCGCCGTAATCTGTTCGCGAGCGGCCTTTTCATTGAGAAGCGAAACCGGCCGCACACAGATGGAATAGAAATATGGCGAGCCGATAAGCAGGTCCTGCGCGGTAGTATATGGGATTGAGACCTGGTCGTCGTCGAGAGTGCTGGGCCGGCTGAGCTGGTCGCCTTTTTTCACCAGCGTGCCGATCACATGGAAGATTATGCCGCTTAGGCGGATGGATTCCCCCACTGCCGGTTGATCGCCGAAGAGTTTCTCTTTCACATTGGCGCCAAGCACGCATACGCGGCGCCCGGAGGTAACGTCATCGGAAACAATAAATCTGCCTTCTTCCACGATCAGGTTGCGAATAATGTTCGCATCCGCGTTGAGCCCGTACGTTTCGCAAGAGAGCACTTCCGAATCTCGCTTGACTTCCCTGTAGCCGGCCCTCACCTGCGGCGTGACCATTTCGACATCCGGACAATGATTTTTGAGAGCCTCGACGTCCTCGATCGTGAAGCGAATCTGGCGTCCCCCCTTTATACCGCTAAGGCCGCTGCTTGATTTTCCGGCCCAAACAAAGATCAGCCGCTCGCCGATCTTCTCGAACTCCCTATAGAACAGCTTTTGTGATGACCTTCCCATGCCGACGAGAATGATCATGGAAGCGATGCCCCAGATGATTCCGAACATAGTGAGGCCGGTCCGTAATTTGTGACCCTTCAGGCTGTACCAGGCTTGGATGATCGATTCCCAGAAGAACATGTCGGGGAGTCCTCATTCGTACCGCAAGGATTCGGCTGGTTCCAGCCCGGCGGCCCGGCGGGCCGGCAGCACGCCGGCAAGCAGGCCAGTGAGGGTCATAACCGTAAAGCTGCCGATAATTGTGATCGTCGAGATTTCGGGGGCGGCAAGGAGTTTGGGCCTGGGCGCCGCGGCAAACGCCAGGCTGAGCGCGACTCCGAGCACAATGCCGATAAGTCCGCTTGCGATGGTGATGGTTAGAGCTTCACCCAGAAACTGGAGCAGGATGTGGGATCGTTTGGCGCCGATGGCTTTGCGAATGCCGATCTCGCGGGTGCGTTCGGTCACGCTGATCAGCATGATATTCATGACGCCCACTCCTCCGACAAGGAGCGTGATGACGCCGATGGTGGTCACAAAGATTGCGGCAATGAGCGCCATAGTATCCAAGGAAGTCAGGATGCCGCTGATGTCGATTATCTCAAGGGCCTCCTTGTCGTCCGGCGAGAAATCGAGTTCTTTTGCGAGGACAGCCCGCACCTCTTCGGTGCAGGCCTTGCTCTGGGCCTGATCGCGCGGATGAACGAAAATCATACCCACATATCTCCACCCGCTGATATCTTTATGAAAGGCGGTTACGGGAATGTACGCCTTGTCGTCGTCGCGTCCACCCCAATCAACGAGGGTATCTCCCTTTCTCTCAAGCACACCGATCACTTCGAATGTGACTCCGCGGACCTTCACGCGTCCTTCGAGTGCCTTGCTCTCATCGGGGAACAGCCCTTGCGCCAGGTCTGCCGCAAGCACGATGACGCGCCTCCCGTGGTCGACGTCCGCAGGTTGCAGGAATCGGCCGCGGTCGATCTTCAGATTGAGGATACTGGCCGCATCGGGATTGACTCCGACGAGGTTGCCGGGTTTGAGGTTGTTACCGGATTTCATAACGAGACCGCCCCACTCCTCTACCGGTGTCGCGTAGCGGACGGACGGACATTGCGCCAGCACGGCATCGACGTGTTTCATTTCGAAATACAACTGCCGCGCTCCCTTGCGGCCGCTGATTTCGGAGCGAGCCCGTTTCGGCCAGATGATGATGAAACCGTCGCCGACTGTTCTCGCCTCCGTGTGCATGACGTTGACGAATCCTCGTCCCCAGCCGAGCAGGAAGACAACTGAGGCAGTTCCCCAGATAATGCCGAGCATGGTCAGGGCGGAACGCAGGCGGTTCGAGCCGAGGTTTTGGAGGGATTCGGCAAAGATGTTTTGCAGGATCATAAGAGTTCATTTTCTGGCGGCGTCAGAGATGATCCGGCCGTCCCTGATGGAAATCTTTCGCTCCGCCCGATCCGCGATCGATTCCTCGTGGGTCACAATTATCAGGGTGTTTCCCTTCCGGTGCAGGTCTGTGAAAAGAGCGACGACGTCCGCCTCGGATGCGCTATCGAGGTTACCGGTAGGCTCATCCGCCAATATGAGAGATGGATGATTCACGAGGGCTCGAGCTATCGCGACGCGCTGTACCTGACCGCCCGAGAGAGCGCTTGGTTTATGATGGATTCGATCAGCCAGCCCGACTGCCTCGAGGACCTCTCTTGCGCGCCGGTTTCGCTCTCGCGCGGGTACCCCTCCGTATACAAGCGGCAGCTCGACGTTTTGGAGGGCACTCAGGCGGGGAAGCAGATTAAAGGTTTGGAAGACAAAGCCGATTTTGCTGTTCCTGATCCCGGCGAGGGCATCGTCACTCGCGCCGGTGATGTTCCTGTTGTCGAAGTGATATTCGCCGGCGGTGGGCCGCGAAAGACATCCGAGAATGTCCATGAGTGTGGTTTTGCCGGAACCCGAGGGGCCGACAATAGAGACAAACTCTCCTTTACGAATATCCAGCGAAATACCGCGAAGAGCCTGCACCTGTACCTGGGAGGTGTCGTATACTTTTCCTATATTTCGGAGGGAGATCAGGTGCTCGTCCAAGACGTTTCCATTCGAGGTTATCTCTGCGTGATGACGACTTCGGTTCCTTCGTCCAGTCCCGTCAAGACCTCGCTGAAGTCCGTTCCGCCGATTCCAAGCGTGACATCGATCCGTCTCTTGCCGGATGGCTGCGAGGAATCGGGCGTCTCGACGAAACTCTGGCTGCGCTCGAAGCGAAGAGCGTTCTGCGGGACGAGGATCACGTACTGATGTTTATTTACGATGATTTCCGCATCGGCGGTCATATTTGTCCTGAGCGGCACATCGGCGTCCTCAATGCTGACTTCAACTTCGAAATTCATGATCCTGTCCTTTGCGACACCCAGCGGCGAGATTCTTTTGACGCGGCCATTGAATTTCCGATCGGGATACGATTCGACCGAGATTCGAACAGGCATTCCTTCGCGAACCAATCCGATATCACTTTCATCGACGTCGCCCACCATATGCAGCTCGCGCATGTCGCCGAGCGTCATGAGGAGCGTGCCCATGGTGGATGTTACCGATGCGACGGCTGAACCGACGTCGACATCGCGGTGGAGAACGATTCCGTCCACCGGCGAGACTATCGTGGCGTACTGCAATTCATTTTCGGCGAGTTCCAACGCCGCTGTTGCCGCGGACAATTCCGCGTTCGCCATAATGACCGCAGCTTTTCTTGCGGCATATGCCTGCTTTGCCATATCCAATGCGGTTTGCGCGTCCTCAATCTGTTCTTCGGAGGTCAATCCCTGGGCGAAAAGCTTCTTCGTTCGATCATATTTTCGTTGGGCTGAATCGAGATCGACGGTGGAAGCCTCGATCTGCGCCTGCTCGTATCGGGCGCGCGCCTTCTCGAGAGCCGCCCGCGCCCCATTAACCTGCGATGCCAGAATGTCGCGGTCCAGTTCGATGATCACTTGGCCTTTGGATACCCGGTCGCCGTCATCCACGGAAAGCGTCCTGATAATCCCGTTCACTTTCGACCGTATTTCGACTTTGGAAAGAGGCTCGATCCGACCTGTCGCAATTACCCGATGCTCGATGTCGCCCCGCTCGATGCGTGCGGTTTCGAATTCGACTTCACCGGCGCGCGCCCGCCCGCAACCGGCATTGGTGATGGAGAACATCAGGAGAGCAACCAGGAGAACGACCCGACGAAGGAAGGAGAGAGGCGTGTGGAGAAAGCGGCGGCCCGTGCCAGTGACATTCTGAGGAGATGCTATTCTTAAAGCCATCCCTTCCCCTCCTTGGGCTCCACGGCCTCGTTCGTTCAGGCGACGCCATATTCAGATCTCACACCTGACGAAGTCTCCTACGATTATATCAGAAGGCGCATTGATTGACATTTTTCCACGGGATGGTATAATAATAATGCACTAAGCGGGGGTGGTGGAATAGGCAGACACACCAGCTTGAGGGGCTGACGGGATATGATCCCGTGGGGGTTCAAGTCCCCCTCCCCGCACCGAATAATAGATTTTTGGATGTAATAAAGGCCGTTCGAACTGGTTCGGGCGGCCTTGTTGCTTTCCAGGAACGGGCGGGTTTAAAACCCGCCCCTACGGAGCGAAAAACACGACTGGATCTGTTAGGAGAACCAGTGCTCGATCAGAACTGTCGCAGGCGGGTAGTGGGGCGCGATGAAGCGCGCCTTTACGGAGCGAAGAATACCACTGGATCTGTCCATCGAACAGAGAACCTGTCCTCGATGAGAACTGTTGCAGGCGCGCAATTTGTTGCGTCTGCGGGCGCGATGAAGCGCGTCTTTACAAAGATTGAGGCCGCCGGTCAGATTCATCCTCCCCGATAATCATTCAGCGACGAACGGAAGGAGACCGCAGGGGGAGATTATTCGAATGAAGAAGATTCGCCAAAGCCTCCGTCAGCCGATCCGACTCTTGCCTGATATAGCGCCCGAAGCTGATGCCTGTTCCTGCCGCCTGATATTCTCCGAGCAGCCACGCAATTGCGTCGGCGGCGCGATCATTTGGAACGGCCGGGGCCAGGGGAACGGCAAGGTCGGCCGTGCGCCCGCTGCCGCCGCCGGCAACCAACCTGTAGCATTCAGTGCGTGCGCCATTGAGACTTTTCACGCGGCCGATCAGGCCGATATCGGCGACAGCGGCATGGCTGCAGTTGTTCGGGCAGCCGGAAATCTTCACACAAATTCCTTCAGGAACCTTTACTTTTTCGGAAACCGCCTGAGCTATATTGCGGCAACCGGTCATCCCGCGACTGCACAGAGAGCTGCCGGGGCAACTGATGACGCTGGGCAGGTTTTCCATCCGCTGCAACTCGACCGGCAGTTGAACCGCTCTCTTCGTCACGAGCCACACTCCGTGCTCAAGATCGATCCGAAATTCACCCTGCGCCTGCTCGACGGCGTCGGCCAATTTTGCCGCGTGATCCGGCAAGAGATCGCCGTGCGGGATGCGGAGTCGGGTGACCTGTGAAAAGCCATTCCGATCGGGCAAAACAATCGGCCTGGCGATTGCCGAAACTTTCAGCGCGTGTCGAAATTCGTCATGAAACTGTTCGAGGAAAGCCTCGTCACCGAGTCGCTCGCGCGCATGGCGCAGGCGTGCCGCATGCCGTTTCTTCCGATCTCCCAACCGGTAAAAGAGTCGGGCCGCCGCCGTCGCTGCCGCCACAACTTCTATGCCGAGGAGGCGTGATGACAGCACCATCCCTGTGCGCGGCGGCGACCCTATTGACCCTGCCCCCAATAAAGAATAAGTCCCATCAGAATGCAGCACAAAAGCAAGGTCATTTACAAAAGGCGCTGCGCAGGCTTTTTCGCAGGCGGAAAAACTGATCTTGAACTTGCGGGGAAGGTTTTGAATGAAAGGAAGCGCCTCCAGAGCCTCTCTTACGGCGTCGGCAACAGGCGCGATATCTCCGCTTTCGGGGCAGATACCGGCGCCGGGACAGAGGGTGATGTTGCGCACGCTGTCGCCGCACGCGCCGATGCAGCTCAGGCCCGCGGTTTTGATTTTCTTCTGTACGGCTCGGATGTCTTCGATCCTGACACCATGAAACTCGATGTCCTGTCGGGTAGTCAGGTGGAGAGGATATTCGGGCGTGAAGCGGCGGGAAATCTCCGCCAGCGCTCGCAGCTGCGCGGGCGAAAGGCGGCCTGATCGCGTTTTTGCCCGCTGCATGTACAGCCCCTCCTGCCGCTGGGGATAGATTCCCCACAGGCGGGGAGATTGGCCGTCATGGGATGCGTCAGCGAAAAAAGAAAGGCGCTCTTCTCGATTCATTTTCAGTGGCCGCCCCTGTACAATGCGTCGATGTTTTCCTTCAGCGGCCTGGTATGGATACCGCACTCGCCGCCGCACTTGCTGGTGCCGACCCAGCGGCCGGCTCGCTCATTTTCTCCCGTTGCAATCCTCGTGCAGGGAGCGCAGCCGAGAGAGCGGTAGCCTTGCTTGTAAAGTGGGTTTACGCGCACGTTGAACAGTGCGATGTACTGCCAAACTTCGAGTTCTTTCCAGACCAGGATCGGGTTCAGCTTGATCAGGTCCTCATCACGCCGCTCGATTTCACGAAAATCGGTACGAGTGCGCCCTTCCGTGCATCGCAGGCCGGTGACCCAACACTCTACTTTCATCTCCTCGATAGCCTGGCGCGTCGGCGCAACCTTCAGGATGTCGCAGCATTGATCGGGATTGGTTCTATAAAGTTCGTCGGCGATAGGCTCGTCATTTTTGTAGACGCGAAGTTCCGGATGCCGGGCAACCTCCTCGCGCATGAACTGTTTGGTTTCGGCCGGCTTGAAACGTGTGGTCACAATAAAACCGCGAATGTCTGGTGAAACCTTCTTTACGAGGTGCCAGACAACCACCGAATCCTTCCCCAGACTGTTGGCAACAACCATTCGGTCGCCGAATTGCTCGTACGCCTCGCGGAGGAGTCCGAGCGACCGGTCGACTTTCTGCGCGAAATTCAGTTCTTCCACAAGGCAACGGACGTCGTTTCCATTACTGGGACTGTTCATAGATTCCTCCTCCTGCCACCCCTTCCGGTCTCCTCACTATCTCGATTGACGTAGTCAAGATATGGGGCAAAAAAACACTTCACCTCCAAAAAAAGTACCGACTCCGCTACTTCCGGCCTCAGATGCTATAATCCAGCACCCGTTTCTTCTGCCGCAGTTCCTCCTGTTCCACCAAATCCTGGAATGAGGTCGTATCATACACCTCCGCCAAGGCCTCCTTGGCCTTTTCCCACATTGGCAGAAAAGCGCACTCCCCGTGTAAGGGACATTGATCGGATGAGCTGCCTGTGATGCATTGCACAGGCGAGAGCGGCCCTTCGATGAACCGGATGATCTCGCCCACGGTGAGGGCCGATGCACTCCGGGTGAGTATGTAGCCGCCCGCGCTGCCGCGCCTGGAATCGACGAACCCGCCTTGTTTGAGCTGGTTGAGAATCACTTCGAGGAACCGGGTCGGTATGGCCTGCGTCCGGGCGATATCGGATATTTTTACTGGTCCTTCGCCCTGTTGCTTGGCCAGTTCGAAAACTGCACGTAATGCATACTGACATTTTTGGGATATGGACATCGTCTCTCCTGAGCCATCTCGACTAAGTCAATCGGAATTATAGCACAATGATCCGATGCTGTCAAGAAGTTCTTTAAAGAAATTTCTCCTCATTTCGGATGCGGGGTTGATCATATTATACCACAGACAGAGTGTTCGGTCGCTCCCCCGCCTACGGGCGGAAAGATTCCCACGTGGTCTCCTTCCCGCAGGACGTACTCGGGCGGCTGCATAGTAGAATTGACGAAGGCTGTTTTGACCTCGTCGTCGGGAATACCGAGCCGCTCAAAAAGTTGGAGCAAGCGGGTTCCTGCCGGGATTTCGAGCCGGAGCGGTTGATGCATGATGGGGACGCCGGCATATTTTGCGAGAATAGCGTATAGCTTGACGAAAACGGTGATATTTTGCTCTTCCTGCATAATCTCTAGAAATTAAACACCGAGTCCAGATCGCGGGCCGCCACATTGAAGACCAGGTTATGCGGCGGGAGCGGCTCTGTTTCGAAGAACATCGGGAGGCGGTCGTCTTCGGGCGCAAAGCCGGCCCTCTTGTTGAAGTCGCGTTCCAAATTCAGGACGGCTTTCCCTAAAGAGGTGATATTATCCGGTCCAAGGCTCAACCCATATTGGGCGTTGATCATTTGGTAGATCGCCTGGAAAGCGGCTGGATCATCGAGTACCGGAAAAGCGACGAAGAGGCAAAGCCCGGTGCTGTCGATGGCTGCCGTCGCGATTTGGAGGTTTCGCGACAATTCGACCTGACCTTCCACCCGCAACGGGTCCACTCTGCCGCCTGCGCCCAGAACGTTTGCGGTTATCGAATAGCCGGCAGTATGGTCGGCGCCCATCGGCGAGGTGGCGTAGGTGACGCCGATTCCTTTGATGGCGCGCGGATCGTATGCGGGCAGGGCCTGGCGCTTAACGACCGGGACGTGCGCGACGCCGAAAACCTGTCCGGTGACGGCGGCGCCGCTTCCCAAGGTGCGTCCGAGCGGTGTTCCCTTTCCAACTTCATCGCGCATCAGTTTTATTGCGCCTTTGCCGTCGCCGAACCGCAGGAAGCCCGATTGCATGAGCACGCCGAGCGCGGCTCCCATTTCGATGGAGTCGAGCCCGATATCGTCATAGAGCCGGTCGAGACGCGCGATCACGTCGAGATCATTAATTCCGCAATTGGGTCCGTTCGCCCACACGGTCTCGTATTCCGGTCCTTTGGTGAGATACTTCTTGTTCTTGTCCATGTATATGCGAGAGCATCGGATGACGCATCCGCGGTGGCATGCGTGAGTGGCCACGCCTCCGCGTGCGAGGATAATCTCGCGCTGGAACTCGCCGCTCACTCTCGATGCGTCCTCGAATTGACCGGCGCTGAAATTACGTGTTGGAAGCCCGCCGGACTCATTGATGACATTGGTCAGAATGTTCGTGCCGTAGGTAGGCAGGCCTGTGCCGGTGATAGGGTGCCTGCGCAAGGCATCGGCGAATGTTTTGGCCGCTTGTCTGAAGGCTTCCACGTTTTTTATGGCCGGAGCCGGCGCGCCGCGGTCGTCGACGATAATCGCCTTTACTCCTTTCGATCCCATAACGGCGCCGAGGCCGCCCCTTCCTGCGTGCCGGGTGGGTCGGTTTTCGAGGTCGGTCACGGCCACGCTGGCGGCTGAAAGCAAGCATTCGCCGGCCGGGCCGATCGTGATATATGAAACTTTCTCGCCGTATTCTTTTGAAAGGATTTCTATGGTTTTGTAGTTCCCTTTTTTCCTGAGATTTTTCGCCGGCAGGAGTTCGGCTTTATTTTTCGCTATGAGAAGATTCCATAGCGCATGAGGGGGCGCCTGCCCCTCGATCACGATAGCCGCGATACTCAATCGCGCCAATTTCTGCGCGGCGGTTCCGCCGGCGTTGGATTCCTTGATGCCGCCGGTGAGCGGGCTCTTCGCTCCGACCGACAGCCTGCCCGAACACGGCGCAGTCGTTCCCGAAAGCAGGCCGGGCGCAATGACGAGCTTGTTTTCCGGTCCAAGCGGATGGCACAGCGGCGGCACCTCGAGAGCGACGATCTTGGATGTGAGCGCCCGTCCACCCAGGCCAACATACTCGGCTGGAATCGATTCCAGTTTGACTGACTGCGAGGACATGTTGACGCGGAGAATCTTATCCATCGGGAACGACCTCCTTTCGAGCGGGGCGGGTTATAGCGGCATCATTGGTTGGGGCAATTATGACACAAACCGATTAACCGATTCAAGGCGGTCGCGGAGTGAGACCGCCTATACCGTCTATCAGGGTTAGGCAGATGCGGACGGATCACCACGAGGATTCAACAGCGGCAGTATACAAGCAGGAAGACACGGGCGGAGGAAGATGACGATTGCGAGGGTGATGATGCCCTCACGTGGCCGGCAGAATGATTTCGGCCGTTGTCCCATTGCCCTCTTTGCTCGTTATCCGCAATTCTCCGTGATGGGCCTCTATAATTTTCTTGCAGAAGGCGAGCCCCAGTCCTGTTCCTCTGACTTTCGTGGTGAAGAAGGGTTCGAATATCTTCTTGATATCGTGTTCTTTGATTCCGTGGCCGGTATCCGAGACAGACAGGCTGAATATGCCGGCGTTGTCATTGTAGCTTGACTGAATGGTCATGGTGCCGCCGTCGGGCATGGCGTCGGCGGAATTGGATATGAGATTAGCCAGGACCTGCACGAATTTCATCCGGTCAACCCGGAGTTCCTCTTGGGGCCGGTCCAGCTTTATGCTGAGCGATATATTAGGCAGTTTGTTGTGCAACAGGCTAATGGCCTGTTCCACCAGGTCCTCGATGCGGACCGGAGCGGGATCGAGTTTGATGGGCCTTGAATAATTCAGCAGATCGCCGATAATGCCGTTCAACGAATCGACGCCGAAGGCGATTTCATCGAGGATTTCCAGTTCAGTCGAATCCTGTCCCAGGTCGCTCTTCAGGGTCTCGACTCCCATGCCGATCTTCTGTAAAGGATTGCGCACCTCGTGGGCGACGACGGAGACCATGCGGCCGATTGCGGCGAGGGTTTCCGCCTGTTGCAGCTCGACTACTTTCTCCCTTACCTTCTGCTCGAGGTGCTCAGAAAGTTCTCGAAAGCGCGTTTCGCTCTCGCGAAGGGCGATCTCGGCTCGCTTGCGGGCGGAGACATCGCGCACCGCGGCAACGGCGCCGACGATGCGTCCGTCGCGCCGCCGTAACGGAGTGGAGCTGCCCTCGCGGTATCTCAGCAGTCCGGTCAGCGGATCGCGCACGATCTCTTCAAAATTACGGACGGTTTCGCCTCGCAAAGACCGCAGAAGCGGAGCGTCTTCAGTGGGACGCGGATGTCCCCCCTCAGCATCCAAGATCTCAACCGTCTGCAGCCATTGGTGAAGCGGCTGATTCACGTCTTCCGGCGTAAAGCCTCCCTTTTCGGCGGCCACATTCAGGAGAGTGACATTCCCTTTTGTGTCACAGAACCAAACTTCGTCGCTTACGGTATTGAGCAGGGTCATCAGCCGGTCGCGTTCCTCTTCGGCCTCTTTGCGCAGGCGCTCGCGCTCGGCTTCGAACTGTTTGCGCTCGCTGATATCGGTCACCAGTGCAAAAAAGCCTTGCACGTTGCCTTCCCCATCAATGTGCGGGACATATCTGCCCTCGACGGGTTTCTGCAATCCGCCTTCAAATTCGAAAACGACCTCGAATCGAACGGGTTGGCCGGAAAGAACCTTTTCGACATATGGCGCCACTTTCCGATATGACGCTTCTCCCAGGACTTCCCTCATATGTTTGCCGGCAAGTTCAGCCTGTGGTTGCTTGAACCATTCCCCGTACAACTTGTTGTTAAACAGGAATCGCCGATCCGCATCGACATATCCAATGAGCGCGGGAAGAGAGTCGGTCACCAGCCGCAGTTTCTCCTCGCTGATTCGAATGGCCTCTTCGGCTTCCCTGCGCGCCGTCGTCACCTGGAAATAGACGCTGATCCCATCCTTGAACGGATATACCCGGACGTCGTACCAGTTGGTGAGCGGTTCGACGCCGAAATATGTTTCAAACGAAAGCGCCACTTTATGTTTCAGTGCGTATGTGTATTTCTCTTCGAAAACAGAGCCTCTGGCTTCCGGGAACGCGTCGAACAGAGGCCGGCCCACAACAATTTCAGCTTTGCGGCCAACCAGATGTTCCGCCGCCTGGTTGAAGTATGTAACGACCATCTGGTTATCGAGTGTGAAGAAGCCGTCGCTGATGCTGCTGAGAATGTTATTCAGTTGTTCGTTTGTCTCACGCAATTTTTCTTCGTCGCACTCGTGCTCGACTATCGCCTGCTGAAGTTTCGCGTTTGCCTCGGCCAGTTCCGTCGTTCGTTCGCCGACCATCTGCTCGAGGCGCTCATGATACAGCTTCAGTTCCTCTTCGGCTCGTTTTTCATCCGTTATGTCCTCGACAAGAAGCATGAGGTGGAGGGAGGTTCCCTCTTTATCTCGAAGCAAGCGAGCCCAGAACCGGACCCAGATCATTGCGCCGTCTTTACGGACGAAGCGTTTGTCGATCTGGTACTGGTCGATTTCTCCCGCGGCAAGTGCGTCTCTTTGGACGGCGTCCGCCAACAGGTCGTCGCTGTGCGTGACGTCCATAACGGTGAGCGAGAGCATTTCGTCGGCCGAGTATCCCAGCATTTGGCAGAACGCCTTATTCACCATCCGGAACCGGTAATCGAAGCCTGCCATGCCGGCAGGGAGCGGGGACTCATCGAACAGTTGGCGGAAATACGCTTCGCTATTTCGCAGTTCCTCTTCCATCCGAACGTGCTTTGTCACATCCACGGCGCGGAACAGTAGGCCGGTCGTCTCGCCGGAAGTCGCTTTCACCGGCTGGAGCGTCCAGTCCCAATACGAAACTCCTCGTTCCGGGTTATTGGCATAGATAAACGGTTTTGCGTAAGCTGAATAGGGTTCGCCGGTTTCGACAACCCTGCGAAAGATCGCCTCGTTCTCATCATTGGGGTACAAGTCGAAATGATTTTTTCCTGGAAAGAAATTCGGGTCGCGCTTATCCGCGTCGGCATATGCCTTATTGACATGAATGAAATTGAACTGCGGGTCCATGTACGCGAGAAGCACGTCGGACCCATTGGCAGATTGATCCATCTTCTCCAACACGTGTTTCTTGTCTTTGTCTGTTTTTTTCATAATGGTTATTTGGCCCAACACCGACGGCAGCCGCAATCGTCGATCGCCCAATGCCGCGAAAACTAAAGGGTTACGAGATAGTTTTAGATTATGCAACGGGGAAGGTACTATGGACAAGAGGGAATTTATATAAAATCTGCTTCTCCTTCGCGGGATCAGGCGTTTTCAGCAATAGCTTCCAACGAAATTGTAAACTAAACACTAAACAGTTGTCAAGGAGAAAATGGCTTGACAAGGCTTTTAACGGGCTGTCGTGTCGGGACCGCCGGAAGTCATTCGGCACCGTGCGGGAGTTTTTCCTTTTCCAATTCCGCGCGCTCGTCACTTGACAGGTGGCTGAGGTATTGTTCGGCGATATTGAGGCCGAATTCCTCGCTGTATGCGTCGAGCAGGCGCTGAGTGATCGGGCCGGGCACCCTCTTCCAGAGATGGCGCATGTTGATTTGGGAGACAGGCATCATGCGGTAGCTCGTCCCGGTGCGGAAAGCCTCATCGGCGTTGTAGACGTCATAAAGCTGGAAATCTTTCTCGACGGCGGGAATCTTCAACTTCGCGCACAATTCGAGGACGACCTGCCGGCTGACGCCCGGCAGAACGTTTCGCGTGGTGGGCGTGATGACCGTTCCTTTCCTGACGATGAAGAAGCTGGCGTCGGTGAGTTCGGCGACGTTGCCATGGATATCGAGAAGCAAAGTTGCGGCTTCGGGATCGATGCGCCTGGTCTCGCGCTCTGCGATGTGCATGAACAGGCGAGCGTCATACTTGATTTTCGGGTCCATACACTGGGGCGGCACATGCCGGATGGATGATACGATTACGTGGATGCCGAGCCTGAAGAACTTCGCGTACAATCGAAACGGAAGATGTACGAACATGACCATGACGTTGGGGCCTCCGCCGAGGAGGCTGCCCGACGAGATGCGGGGAATGAGCCACGCGTCGTCGTTATTGGCCAGCAGATGCCTGTTTCGATCGAGCAGTTCGTTAAGAATCCGCTTCATATCGTCTGGGGAGATGTCCGGATCGATTGCCGCCGCCCTGCATGAGCAAAAGAGGCGCTCGACGTGCTCATCGATGCGATAGATGCGTGCCCCGTTCACCGTGCGCAATGTATCGTACACGCTGTCGCCATGAAGGGCGGAATCGAGGACCGAAATTTTCGCCTGGCTCATGGGGAGGAATTCGCCGTTTACGTAAAAGGTGTATTGACCTGGTTTGTCGCTCATATGCCTGTCCTTCCTATTGACGGAAGAGTAATTGTAAGGGGGATCTTCATCATTAAATGCCGTGATCGAACCTGTACGAGGCCGAAACAGAATCCACGGGTGCAGGCTGGATTAGAAAGCTTCGAACGGGTTCACCTTTCGAGGGATCATCCTTCAGCGTGTGAACCGATTATCTCTTTTACCGCTTGCACCAGCTTATCGAGCTCGGTTTTCGTATTAAACCAGTTTACCGAAAATCTGATATACGAGGGCGGCGGGGTGAAACGCGCCACGACATTCCGCTGAAGCAGGGCATGAAATACGTCTTCGCAATTTCCGCCTTTGATCGCGATTGAAACCAGTCCTGCGGACTTATTCCACTGAAGCGGCGTGACGACGGAGACTTTTTTTATCTGTGAGAGGCGTCCCTTTAAGTATTCGGTGTTAAGGCGAATCGCCTTCTCGATGTTGTTGATTCCGAAATCCTCGAGGAAATCAAGCGCCTTCAGCCATCCGGCGACAAGGGCCGCGTTGAAATCGGCGTACTCGAATTTCTTGACGGTTCGGTGATAGCTCACATTTCCTTCGCGGTCGAATTTTTTCGCCGACTCATTTCCGGCAAAACAGATTTTGAGGCGAGGAAGCCTGTCGGCTCGGACGTAGAGGCCGCCCACGGCGTCGGGTCCCAGCATCCATTTATGTCCGGGGAATGCATAGTAATGACAGCCGGACTCATGCAGGTCTATAGGGAACACGCCGACCGACTGCGCGCCGTCTATCAGGAGTTCGGCTCCGCACTCGGCGGCCGCAGCGGAAAGCTCTTTCAACGGCAGGCGCAATCCGGTATTGAAGCTGACGTGGCTTGCCACGACAAGGCGCGTGCGGCTGTCGATTGCGCGCATGACGGCGCGAACAGGGTGGCGAGCAGAGGTAAGATCGACAATCTCGACATCGACTCCATACCTGTCGCGAAGATTATAGAGAGGGACGAGGCAGGCGCCGTGCTCGATGTTCGTGGTGACGATTTTCCAGCCGGGCTGCCAGTCGATGCCGCCGAGAACGATATTGATGCCCTCGGTCGTGCTGCGCGTGAGCGCGATCTCGCGCGGGTGCGCCCGGAAAAATTTTGCGAGCCGCTGACGCAGCCGCTTGATGTTCCTGCTCGTCTGTTTATAGATATGATGCGAGACCCCTTCACTTGCCAGCCACTCGAGCACGCGCTTCTGTTCGTTCACAACGGAGATCGGCGAGGGGCCGGACCAACCCGTGTTGAAGAACAGTTTTTTTTCGACCACCGGCAACTCTGCCCGCACTCGTTGCACTTCGAGAGGTAAAGGATATTTGTTTGCGTTAATTGTTCACACCCTCCAGTATCTGCTTCAATGGATTGCGCAATTGTAGCAACAGGCCTCATAAGGCGTCAAGCGGCGCAATAAGGATGAGCGAGACGCAGGCATGCCGGTATTTACACGCCGGCAATATTCCTCTATAATGAAAAGAGCATCCTGCAAGAAATTTTCTGCATCCGCAGTGCGATTGTTGCAAAAAGGTTCAAAAAACGGTTTTCACGCTTTTTGCTCTTCTTTTGGATGTCCTTGTTCGTAAAGAAGTTGAGGACAAAAAAGTTGGCTGGCACTGATATTGCTCTTGTTGCCGCTGTACTTTTCACTTCTTGAAAGCAAATTCTCTGGGAAAATGGTGACGGCACATGATACCTCTTCTGCGTGGTTTGCGACGACAGCTTGTGAAGTTATCTTCAACGCGTATCGATGCGCTTGTTGATTTTCTCGAAAAGGAGACCGCAGCCAGCGGAATCCAGGAGCGAGTGGCTCCGTTCGCCCCTCAGAAACCGATAGATATCGAGGCGGTGTTACATCAGACGATGATGCGCCTGCGAGAGGAGCTTCCGCCTGCGACGGATTTGGCGAGAGTGGAGGCTGAAGTACGGGATATTCTCCCGACTTACAACAGAGAGACGCATGCGAAATTCAGATTGATCGCCTATTTTCTACTCGACCTGATTTTCGATCTTTCCGGCTGCACCAGTTTTTTTACGGAGAAGCCGTCGGACAAAGCGAATCTCGACTTGTTGCCGCCGGGTAATTCGATCAGCAAAGTGATAGCTGCGAATCATTCTTCCAATATTGATGACATCCTTGTTGGCGATCTTGCGGATTCGTTCAGGCTTGGATTAGGACATTTCGCCGCAGGCGCGAACCTGATGTTCCTCCCCGAGGTCGAGCGGATCATGAAGGAACTGAACGTTATCAAGGTGAAGCGGTCGTTCAAGGACGAAGAGTTCGGGAATCTGTACAAGGTGATTCTCGAGAAGACATGCGAGGTACTGACGGACTGTGGAGAGGATTTCATCATTTTTCCTGAAGCGAACAACCGCCAGGGCGCGCGCAGCCGAAACGGGACACTGCGTCTGCCGGAACGGCTGAAAGTGGTTGATGGAATTCTTGATTCCGCCAAGGATGCGATTGTGATTCCGATTGCAGTCTCATTTTCGCGCGTACCGGAGTACTACAAGCTTGTGCACGGCAAGGGTACGTACAACTTCCTTCGCCACCGTCGCCGATCATTTCGTTTAAGTCGCGACCGTGCGAATGGGAACAATCCGTTTGCCATGCTCTCACACAACCTGCTGGTGAGCTATCGTGATATCTATGGCCGCGCCTGCGCCGCCGTCGGCGAGCCGTTCTCGATCAAGAAATTTCTTTCGGACCGGAAGGATGTTTCCAATCCTGCCCGGCTGGTGGCTGAGGAAAGCATTCGCCGAATAGCAAAGGTCAAGAAGGTTATGCCGAGCCATGTTGTGGCTGAGGCTATCGAGGCCGGCGATCGAATATCGATTCCCCACCTCACGCAGCAGATTCAGGCGGAGATAGAGAAGATCATCAATTATCATCAGAACACCTTTGGTTCTGAGCCCAATTTCTCCTATGAGTTCGAGATGGGTCCGCGCGCCGTTATGGAGGTTGGGCTGAGAGATTTGGAGTTGATGGGAATCATCAGCCGCGGGCGCGTGTTCTTCAACTCGAGGGTATCGGTCAACGACCGGCCCGCGCTTGCCTACTACGGCAACATGAGCGACCACCGCCTCTACTCGCCCGACTATGACGACAAGGTATGCGTAATCGGGGCGGGCCAGTGGGGCTACACCATTGCCTACGTTATCGGAAACAAATTTCTGGAGGACCAGGCCTACCGCCGTCACAGCGTAGTCATCTACGATACACGCGAGGAGATCACTGAAGCGCTCAAAGAACGGGGCGTGCATCCGAACTTCTTCCCCGGCATGCTTGCGCCCAAGATCGTATATCCGAAATTCTCGTATCGGGACGCCATTACCGACTCGAAAGCAATTATTGTGGCCACGCCCTCGAGCGAATTTGAGAAAGTGATCGAGCGGGTCTGCAAGTATGCCACGCGCGATCTCGACCTTGTCATTGCCACCAAGGGTTTTTCTCACCAGACGGCCGACTTGCTGCCGGTAGTGGCCAGGCAGATAATCGACCGTTCCCGAATCGATCACGAAATACATATCGCGGTGATCTCTGGCGCCAATATCGCATCCGAGGTTATCCGCGGCGAGATGTGCTCGACACAGATCGCCGGCTCGAAGCCGGAGCGGACCGCCAAGCTCAAGCAGATGCTCGAGAACAAACGCTTTGTCGTCCACGTTTCGACCGATCCGATCGGCACCTCTCTTGCGGGCGCGGCGAAAAATCCGTATGCGTCGATCTATGCGGCGGCCAAATCTTTCGGTATGGGCGAGAATTATCTGGGCGAATATCTGATGGCGGCCACAAACGAGATCATGCGTCTCGGCCTTGTTCTGGGGGCGGATGCGAGAACCTTCACCGAAAGCCATGCCTGGTGGCCCGACCTGCATGCCACCTCGATGGCGGGACGTTCGAGCAAATTTGGCAGCCTGCTCGGAGAAAAAAGGCATGGCCGCAAGACGTATCAGACTTTCGTCGAGAAAAATCAGACCATCGAAACGTTCCATTCTATTGCCAGTCTCTATCGCCTTGCGAATCGGGTCGGCGTCAAGATGCCCATTATTGAACTCGGGTACCAGGTCATTCATGAAGATGCCGAGCTGACAAAGGCCAAATTCGAGCAGGCGCTTCTTTCCCAACCCCATTAGGATCCCGGTTCGCTCGTCCTGTATGCTTCGAACAAAGGTTCGGAGCGTCTCTCTATGTTTGCTGATACTGCCGCCCTATGCTAGAATTCCGGAGGGATGCTGCTTTTCGATATCGTGAAGAGCGTCTCGCTTAGCGCCAAAAAGCGGTTGTCGCGACGGCAATGGCACGAGGAGGATGAGCATGAAGATCGATTTTTCGGATGACGAAATAAGAATCTTCGATTTTGACGAATTGGAGGCGTATCGCATAGCGCGCAAGATGGAGGAGGACGGGATCTACTATTATTCCCGAATGCTCGATGAGATCCTCAAGCCGAAGATTCTCGATGTTCTCCAGATGCTGATTCGAGACGAGCGCGCCCACCTGAATCTTTTCAGTGAGAAGGTAGAAGAACTGGCAAGGCAGTATGGAGTCACAGATGAAGGAGAAACACTTGCCGACATCGCTGATTCCAAGGTGTTTGACATTTTGAAAGACCCCGAGCGGGTCGCCGATATCCTGTGCACTCCCCAGGAAGCGGTTCGCCTCGCGATTGAGGTGGAAAAACGATCGATCATGTTCTATAATCAGATTCTCGCGAACACGCAAAACAAGACGGGAAGAGCCGCGCTTCACAGTCTGATCAGCGAGGAGCAGGATCATGTGAAGAGGCTCGAATCCCTTCTGCGAAAGTAACTACCCTTAAAAGCGATCCGTGAGACAGGAGAAGATTGATGAAGTTGAATCATATACCCCGCGTCCCGCTTGCGTTTCTGCCCACTCCGCTCGAGTTCTTGCCCAACCTCACGAAGCACCTCGGCGGACCGCAGATCTGGATGAAGCGCGACGACATGACCGGCCTCGCGACGGGCGGCAATAAGGCGCGAAAACTCGAGTTCCTGCTCGCTGACGCGATCCAAAACAAAGCTGACACGCTTTTGACGTTTGGGGCGGTGCAGTCCAACCACTGTCGTATGACTGCTGCCGCCGCCTGCAAATACAACCTCAAGAGCTTCCTCATTCTTTCCGGCAGCCGCGCGGACGCGCTCACCGGCAATCTCCTGCTCGACGAGATCATGGGCTGCGAATATTTATTTTTGCCCGATTTTACCAACGAGTCTAACATGGAGAGCATGCAACTTGCGATTTTTGATAAAGTCCAAGAGCTGAATGAGCAAGGGCGCAGCGTTTACATGATCCCTCCCGGCGGCTCCACTCCGCTCGGGGACGTCGGTTATTTTTTGGCTGCAATCGAGATGTTCGATCAGGCGCGCGAGATGGGGCTGAGGATCGATCACATCTTTGTTGCAATGGGCAGCAGCGGCACTCAGGCGGGACTATTGGCGGGGGTGAAATACCTGGATATGCCGGCGACCGTTCATGGCGTCGCTGTGAGCAAGAAGGGTTCGCTCGCCGCGCTCGGGTTGCCGCCGATCGAGACGATCGTCAACCAGATCGGGGACCTCCTTGATGTGCAGCTCAATGCGAAGTCCGGAGAAGTCACCGTCCATTACGACTATTATGGGGAGACCTACGGGAAATCGACTCCCGCTTGCATTGAAGCGATCAAGTTGCTGGCGCGGCTTGAGGGGGTTTTCCTTGATCCTGTCTATACCGGCAAGACCATGGCGGGCATGCTCGACCTGGTCCGCAAAGGCACCTTCCGAAAAGACGAGAACCTGGTCTTTATTCATACGGGCGGGTATCCCGGCATCTTTCCTCACGGAGAAAGCTTTCGCGAGCGGGTTTAAGAGCAAGAGTACAAAGACCCCCCAAAAGGATGAATGAGCATGGGATCGGCGATAAGTGTCGAGTGCCTCAGTTGGACGCGTAATGGGCAAACGCAGTGATATTTCCGCCGATTTCCATTCGCAGCCTTGTCCATAGCGATTATTTTCAGCATGGTTTGAGGTTTTCCCTGCCTTCGTGCCCTCGTTGTATTTTCGCAAAAAATGTGCTAGCCTAAAATTCGAGATTGTTTCCCGCAGTAGTAATAATACGCCCGCTTAAAGGATGTTCTCGTGCAAACTAACGACCTGAAATCCGCATCCCATGCGCCCGGGGAGGAGACCCCTCTGAAGCCGGCGGCGGAGACGGTAGAGATTCCGTGGACCAGCCGGGCGAGGCTGGGGAAGAACCGCTACGACCATATTGAGCTAGCCGGCGCGTTTGGAGACCTGGGGACGCTGATTCCTTTTGTGGTCGGCTACATCGCCGTGATGGACATCGACCCGCTGGGTATCCTCTTCATGTTCGGAATTTCACTGATCGCCGCAGGCCTGTACTATAAGACGCCGATACCGGTACAGCCGATGAAAGCGATAGGAGGCGCGGCAATCGCCTCCGGCGGCGGCATCAGCGCGGGCATGATTTGCGGCGCCGGATTGTTCACCGGCATATTCTGGTTTCTGGCGGGAACGACAAGGTTTATCAATGTCGTTACAAAACTTGCGACAAAGCCCATAATCCGCGGAATTGTGTTGGGGCTGGGGCTTTCTTTCATAACCGAGGGCGTTCGTATGATGCGGGTGACCCCATGGCTGGCGATAGTCGGCCTGATTGTGACCTATCTCCTCCTGACATATCCGAAGGTTCCGGCAATGTTCGCGCTGCTTCTGCTCGGCATAATCGGCGCGTTCCAATTGGATCAATCCCTTACTGACGCGATAGCGACACTGCGCCCCGATTTTCGGTGGCCTGAATTCACGCTGGCTCGAACCACCTGGAAAGAGATGGTGGCGGGCACCTTCATATTGGCTATTCCTCAGATTCCTCTTACCATCGGCAATGCAGTCATCGCGATCCGCGCGGAGAACAACGAACTCTTTCCGGATCGACCGGTGACGGATCGTTTAATGGCGGTCTCGCAGGGCGTGATGAATCTGGTGTCGGCTCCTTTCGGCGGGATCCCGATGTGTCATGGAGCCGGCGGAATGGCGGGGCACGTAAGATTCGGCGCCCGTACCGGTGGCTCATTGGTGATGTTGGGATGCATCCTCCTCGTGCTCGGCCTGTTCTTCAGCCAGTCCATCGGCTTGCTTTTCCAGGCGTTTCCGAAAGCCATCCTGGGCGTCATCCTGTTTTTCGCCGGAACCGAGCTGGCCATTACAACAAGAGATATCGGAAACAAGAAAGAGGATGTCTATGTAATGCTTGTGGTGGCCGGCATTGCCATGTGGAATATGGGGATTGCCTTTCTTGCCGGAATAATTCTGTATCAGCTCCTGCATCGGCAGTGGGTGCGATTGTAATTGTTACCTCCATTCCTTCATTAACCGTTAAAGAGCGGCTGGGAGTCGGCCGATATCTTTTCAGAAATTGATTGGTAAGGAGAGGGTAATGAGAGACGGGCGATTATCGGGCAAGGTTGCGATAATAACGGGTGCGGCAAGCGGAATCGGCAAAGCTACAGCTTTGTTATTCGCGCGCGAAGGCGCAAAAGTGGTGCTTGCCGACGTGAACGAAGAGGACCTGAATGCGGTCGCGGATCAGATAAAGAATCAGGGCGGAGCCGCAATAGTGCAAAGGACGAACGTGGCGGTGGAAGAGGAAGTGAAGAACCTGATCGAACTCGCCCTGAACACGTATTCGCAGGTGGATATCCTGTGCAACAATGCCGGGATATCAAGCGGTTATCGGAGCGTTGAAGATGAAGAGGCAGAGGACTGGCACCGGGTTTTCGGCGTGAATTTGATGGGCGCCGTTTACGCCACAAAGCATGTTGCCCGTCACATGCAGCAGCGCAGGTCGGGCTCCATTGTAAATACTGCTTCCGTCGCTGGCATCCGCTCGGGCGCAGGCGGAAACGCCTACAGCGCCTCAAAAGCCGCATTGATCAACTTTACCCAAACGTCAGCCTGCGACCTCGGCGGATATAATGTGCGAGTGAATGCGGTATGTCCCGGCCTCATCGAGACGGGCATGACGCAGCCAATATTCGATTACGCGCGCACGACGGGGAAGGAAGCCAAACTCGGCTACCGGTGCGAGCTGAGGCGCTACGGCAGGCCGGAAGAAGTCGCAGCGGCCATTCTGTTCCTCGTCAGCGATGAAGCCAGTTACATTACCGGCCAGGCGATGCCGGTAGACGGCGGTAACACCGCTTCCTTGAACCTGCCTGGAATGAAAGTGTAGGGTATTTCCTCTAGAACTTGGTGGCCGGGGGCGCTGCGCTTTCTTTTCACGATAGCGCGCTCCGAAAACGAGCAGGCCGGACATCGAGTAAGATGCCCGGCCTGTGGTGGCAGTTAGAGCGTTCGTTACGGTCGCTTAAACGAGCTCACGTCTCCTCCCAAATCCTCAATCGAATCGATCAGCAACTGGGCGATATAGTTTGTATTATGCGCCCACGCTCCCGGTTCTTTTACCCAGATCTGGAAGTTATGCGCCGCTTTCATCAAGGCTCCATCCCATGCGGTGTACTTGGAGTCCTCACCGGCATCGCGCACGCCGTTTCCGTTCGTGTCGATGAAGAAATACGGATGCGCGTGTTCGTCATAGACAATCGGAGAGCCGAGTGTCGTCGCAGCATAGGTTTGAATCTCCGCGTACAGAGCGTTCCCAAGAGTGGCAATTTCATCTATCAATCTCTCGGTGTTGTTGGTGTCGCCGTCATAATCCGTCGCCCTGAGCGTTCTGATATCCTCCACCGTCGCGACAGGACCATGGCAGCCGGTACATTCGGTGGTGAGGACCACGTGGAACGTATGCTTCTCCGGCGCCAGTTCATGGCAGAAATTGCACTGCGCGGAGTTGGGGCTGAAATGGTCAAACATCTCGACGTAGCTCTTGCCATCATACTGGTATCCGATTATCGCGTCGGAACCGTATTGAATGGCGCCGGCGGGCAGGTAATGAACGTTCTTGAACGAGAAGCTGCCGGCCCCGATAGCGGCATCTATAGTTGATTTCGATTCGCGCCCCTGGTGGCAAACGATGCACAGAAACGAGTCATCGGGGGTTGCGGGATTATTGGTGATGGTCACGCCGCTTTTGAAGGTGACGGAAGGAACGAATTTACGGGGGGCCGAGCCGGCGAAATCCGTGCCGGTATGACATGTTTCGCAGGTCAGCCCGTACGAGACCGGCAGCGCCGCCGGCGAGTCGACACCATTCTGGATATAGTAATCGAACCCAGCGGCCGGCGCGTGACACCGCGTGCAGGACGCCGAGACCTCACCATCGCCGTCCCAATGCCGGAACGCTTCAGAGGCTGCGTTGAAATGGCCTTCGTCGTTACGAGTCAATCCGGCGGCGACGGTGGGATCGAGCGAGTTGATGCCGTCGTACAGCAGCTCGATCACGTACTTGGCGTTGTGAGCCGAGCAACCCGGGTCTTTCAACGTGTACTGCATGTTATAAGCGGCCTTCAGCAGGCGCGGAGTCCACGTGGTGTATTTGCCCTCGCCCGCATCGGCTACCCCATTGCCGTTGAGGTCGTCAAAGAAATAGGGGTAACTGCTTCCGTCGTACGCGATCGGGTTTGCGCCCGGAACGGTTGCGGGATATGCCTGAATGGCGGCATACAGGAGAGTGCGCAGACCTTCGATCTCGCTGCTGATGCCTTCGGTAACGTTGCCGTTGCCATTGTAATCGACGGTGGAACCGGCCATGCGGATATTGAACATATCGGCAGGATCCACAACGCCGGCGTGGCACTGCCCGCAGACCTCCACCTTTGGCTCAAGCGCGTGAGTATCGTGGCAATCGTTGCACGCGCTATAGGCGGCGACGTGCGGGAAATAGCCGTCATACGACATGCCGTCGTATTCATATCCGCCGAGCGCTTCTGTCCCGTAGCGGGTGGCGCCGGCGGCGAAATAGTGGACATTGACGAAGCTCAATGTCGCATCGATAGTATCCTCGGGCTTCCCTGTTGTTTTCGCATCGACGGAGACTTTCGATTCACGCCCCTGGTGGCACTGCATACACAGGTTTGTGGTGTTGTCGCCGCTGTCGATCACTTCCCCGCTGGGGAAAGTTACCTGCACGGCGAGTCTTTGTGATGAGAAATTGGGAATGGCATCGTGGCAGGTCGAACACAGGAAACCGTTAGCCAGAGCCTGTGTCGCCACGGTACCGGTCTCCAGATATTCCGCAAGTCCGGTCGCCGAGTGGCACCTGCTGCACGAACTGGAGACTTCGCCGTCGCCGTCCCAATGGCGGAAAGCTTCTTCCGATCCGGCGAAGTGGCCGGCATCGATACGATGGGCGCTCGAGAGGTCGATCTGGCTTGCAGGCGCGAGCGCGGAATTAATATCTTCAATAGAATCGTACAGAAGCTCGACAATGTATTTTCCATTGTGCGCGTAGCTGCCCGGATCTTTTACAACATAATGGTGGTTGTAGGCTGCCCGAACGAGGCGCGCTGTCCATGAGGCATACTTCGCTTCCCCTTCATCGACAACACCGTTGCCGTTGGTATCCCCAAAGAAATAGGGGTAAGCATTAGGATCATAAATGATATCCGCTCCGGCCACCTCGCTCGCATATGCCTGAATGGCCGCATACAGCATACTCTGCAAAGTCTCTATCTCTCGAGCCATGCCTTCAGTGATGTTCCCGTCACCATCATAGTCTCTGGTGGAACCGAGCATCCGGATATTCACGAGATCAGCCGCAGTAGCCGCGCCGGTATGGCATGGCTGACAGCTCTGAACTTCCACCTCCAGGCTATGAGGATTATGGCAGTCGATGCAGGTATCGAATCCTTCCACATGAGCGAATTTGACATCATATGATTTGCCGGTGTATTGATACGCACCCATTGCCGTACCGCCATATAAGGTGGCTGCGGCAGGGAAATAATGGACATTCTTAAAACTCAAGGAAGCGCTGACTGTGTCATCGTCCGGCGGGGCGGCGGCCGCGATGGCGGCGTCAACGCTCACCGTCGATTCCCTTCCCTGATGACACTCCATACAGAAAGCTTCGCGTTGAAGTCCGGTGACCTCCGCGCCTGATGGAAAGATCACCGAGTTCCAATGATCGATTTCACTGTTGTGGCAGAGATCACAGGTGAATGCGTTGTTTGCGGCGGGATCAATGGCGACGGCAAAATCAACAACCCGCACCGTAGAGCCGTCGACACCGAGGAAGTCCTGGAAACCGGCAGTGTTATGGCATTTTGCGCAAGTCACCGGAACCTCTGGAGGGTCCTCTTCGTCCCAATGGACGAAAGCTTCAGCCATGGCGTCGGCATGGCCGGAAACCAGGAAGTCCGCTTCCTGATCAAGCACATGTCCTGTGTCGCCGCCACCACCCCCGCCGCCACCGCCACCACCGCTGCAGGCAGAGGTCAGCACGACAGGACAGAGAATCAGGAGGACAATAGCCAGCAAAGAGGTCTTCTTGATTATCATAACCGAATACTCCTTTTTATTTTCAGCTTATTCATGGTCATCCTCTTGGATGGCAGATGGTGCATTCATGTCCCGGATTGGGATGCGGCGGGCGTCCGGGCACTCCGCCGGGGTGGCATGCGGCGCAGTCGAATCCGCTGAACGGCGGGTGCGGCGATGCCGGCGCGGTCGGATGCGGCGCCTCTTTGTGGCATGCGCTGCAGGGCGCCGAGCTGATCGGG
>QZKU01000088.1 GCA_003598085.1 Candidatus Abyssobacteria bacterium SURF_5 | reverse complement strand
TTCAAGTATCCTCTTCAGACACTCGATATGCAGGATTTAGTTCATGCTTTTCAATTATTTATGACTTTTTCTCACCCACAAATTCTCATGAGGACCCTATTTTTAAAAGCTTTTTTCACCGCGGAGGCACAAAGAGGTTTTCTTCAGCGCCGAAGACCGTGCGAATAAATTCGCACCTACCGGTTGGAGCGCACCTGGCGGGCGAACCCCAATGCCGGTAGGGCCGAATTCATTCGGCCAGTCTTTCAAAGAAAATCTCCCCCCAAACAAACCAGGACACCAGGAAAATAATCTGAAGAAGAAACATTCCAAATAGGAGGCAACAGAGGAAACGGAGGAGAAAATCTTCTATCTTTTGCGTTTATCTCTGTTACGGGCACGCGGTTGATATAGATTTAACGTTTAACCCAAGATTTCTTTTGCCGGCACCGGCGCAAAAAGCGCAGCGCCGCGGAGCCGCAGAGAAAGCTGGGCACAACAGGACCTCTTAGCATTCCTTTCTGCTGACGCCTCCTCACCGGGTTGACATTCTGAGCGCAGCGAAGAATCTCTCTTTGGTCTGTTAAAGAGCAGAGATTCTTCGTCGCTTTGCTCCTCAGAATGACAAATTGTCTTGGTCTTCTGAGATGACGCGGCTAACCCCGCGTATTCTGGATTCCTGGCGGCAGCGGGGTCGCGCCCCGAACGCGGGCGGGACATGCGGTAATGGCGAAAAAAAGGAATTTATTTGTGGAATTCGTCAAATTCGTAATTCGAGCTCCAAGGTTTCCTGGTTGCGGCTTTCTGCACTATGGAAGCCGATGATTAGACATTTTTTAATCACAATTTGTCATGGCGGCCCCGCCTCAGTTTCCGCGATAATATTTTCTAAAACCATTCCGTCGAAATATCCCGTGGGCACGTTCCTTCCCATGAGGTGCAGGAATGTGGGCACGAAATCGATCACCCGCGAATGATCTATCGAACCGTGACGTATCCCCGGGCCGGCAACAGCAAATGTAGTGAGCATTTCGCTGGCGCTCAATCCCCCATGTTTCGACCACGTGCGCGCATTGAATGAATGGTAATCGTCCGGAACCATGATAACCGATCCCGAGCGAGGCGTTTCCATGATCTGCGCGATTTGGACGGGCGCGTCCGGATATGCGGTTTCAGCGGTCGCTTCGAGCCACTCCATATCACCATGATGGCCCTCCCTGATAAATGCCGCCAGAGAAGGGTTCTGCATGTATTCCAGCGGGTCTTTTCCTTCAATGAGTTCGTACCCGATTTCGACCGGCTTCCCATTCCGAACCTTCGCCCTCACGCGCGATGAGCCCGAACGACTTACGACCCGCGTCTCATGCGGCTCGCCGGGAACGAATTCATTCTCTCGAACCAGAAAAAAATTCATTCCGTCTATCGAGGTGATGAACTGTATGAGGTTAACGTGCCTGCTGGAGCCCAGAGGATAGCTCAGGAGGTCTTCATAATAAACCTGCTCGCGCCAGTCCTCCGCCTTGGTTCCCCCATTTTTTGAGAGAAAAGCAACAACCGACCCGCCGCCCGCTGTGCCGAGCGCGCAGTTGTAGCCTTTTATGCTGCCGCTGCCGATGAGGACCGATCGGATTCTCAGCAGTCCGGAGAGACCTGATTTTGCTATTAATTCATGGGAAACGAATTGGGCCTTGAAGCCTTTCTTCTGAAAGAGGCGATCGATGCGGACGTACTTTGGATCGACAGGAATCTGGCCGTGGTCGGAGAGCAGAAAGAAGAAGGTCCTGTCATAGATTTCAGCCTGCTGGTACACGCGCACCAGGCGGCCGAACTGGGTATCGGCCTCGATGAGGGAATCACGCACGTCGTCGCTCCAGGGGCCGTCCTCGTGGCCGAAATGGTCGGGAGCCCATTCGTAATAAAGCACCGCCGCCGGAATCTGCCGGCGCAGCGCCCGGGTAGTCGGGGAAAAGGAAGCCAGCGAGTATCTCAGGATGCCGGAAGGGCTCGCGGGATTCAGGAGAGAGATAACATTGGTTTCCTTGGCGGGATTCAGGAGCGCCAGCGTCTTGAGCGGTTTAATGAGCATATCCGGCGCGATTGCGTGCTCCTGTTTGACCGTTTTTCCGACATAATCGAGGTCTCTGAATTCTCGAAAGATATCGATGAACGAACTGGTGAGATGGCGGGTGTAATCGCCGCCGATATTGAGCGGCAGGCCGAATGATAGGGTTCGCCGCCGCGGAAAAAAGTCGAAAAGGAAGCGGACGTTTTCCTCGAGGTCGCTTTGATACTGCGGGAGCAGTGCGCTCAGATAACTCTTGTACCTGGCCTGCTCTCGATCGACCCAGAAGAAGTTTGGAACTTTATGGCTGGAAGGATAATACCCGCTGAAAATGCTTGCCATCGCAGGAAAGGTGAGCGGGGGGAACACGCTTACGTGGTGCTTCGAGTGTATTCCTCTTTCATAAATGTGCGTTCGAAAATTCGGAAGCTCGCCTTGCTCGAGCATTTGCATGAACAAGTCGTTCGGGATTCCATCAATCACGAAAATGAGGGCAAAGGGGCCCTCCTGCGCAGCAGCGCACAGTCTTGCGGGCAAAGCGAATTGCAGAACTGTGAATAGAAGAATGACGATTTGCTTTCTTACCAAGGGCTTATTCCTTTAGTAAATGTGACAATTTACTCCTGAAAGAGAAAGCTCGGCGTATCCACATCCCACTCTGCATCTTGGACAGAATAGCGTTCCTTCGTCTCTCTGTTGATACTAAGCTATGGTTTCCGTTCAAATTCCGGTCACCATCAAAAGCGGTAAGGGGCCTGAGCGAAAGGGTTCACCTTTTCTGCCGGTGATCTTTTTTACGGTAGCGGTCGGAACATGTTTATTTCCTGGATGCCTGGCCAAAAGATATCAAAAAATTCAGGAGATCCCGATCCAAACAGAGGCAACGATTCTGTATGCAAACCATTATCATAATGAGTCCAAAACGACCTCCACAGTAAAAGTTTCCTTCGGCAGAACCGGAACTGACCGCGGTTTTTGCGAGTTGGTTCTGGAGGGAAAATTAAGCAGTATCTCCGCCGCGGTTCTGTTCCCCGAGGATGTAACCGTTATCCATTCGCAAGTCAGGTACCAATATATGGATAACGGCATCTGGTATGAGAAAACGGGAAAGGAGCCGCCGAGAATTCTGGAAGTGTTAGACGAAGAGTTGGCCCCGCTAAGCATACCCGGGCACATTCTTCCGTATGGGTTTGACAGCGGATACAGATTTATGAGAAAACTGCTGAAGAGATCGCTTGATGGGCCAACTCTGAATGATGATCTGGAGAACGAATACGATGCGGTCGCTATCGCATTTATGGAGCGAAAAGGTGTGGAAGCTTTCTTGATACGGATTCCTCTGGAAGGATTGAACCCACTGAGGATATATGATTTGAAGGTTATTGCCGAGTATTATGACGGCGAGACCAGACGTCTTAATGGTGATGCTTACCTGATATTGGAATGATGTTCTGCGGCAAGCCTCACGGTCGAATGAACGGGGAAATTAGATATGTCTCTTCAAAAAATGCCCCTCTCGGATTGTCTCTCGCTTAATCCCCCTCCCCGAAAGTTCTGAACGGTCCGACATACCATGCCACTGCCGATAAGGTTTTCTGCCCTTTGGCGGAAGGGTGGAAACAGTCGAGGTTAGAGACATGGCTTTCGTTGAACGGGAACACAAACGGCAGTTTCGTCCAATAGTAATAGTGATGAGGATCGGCGGCGTTATATTCCGCCGTCACGCGTTCGAGGATTTTGTTGAACGCGATGTTGCGGCTGCGCGTGAATTGGCGGTCGGCCTCGCTTATGAGCGGGTTGAGCATCGTCCCGCACGGAAACCAGTTGAGCAGCGTCGTCGCCCACAGCAATTCGCAGTCGACGATGCCGAGAGCCTTTTTGTCCTGGCCCACCACGTAAAGCCGGTAGATATCAACTATCGCAAGAACGTAGACAGTCGCGCCGTTAGGGAGGCCGTTCTTGAGATTCTCCATGCCCTGCCGGAAATTAGCTTCAAAAACTGCGTCAGACGGGATATCCTCGAAATGGTCCTGGCAGACGTCGTTGTGGCCCATGAAGATGGTGACATAGTAAGCGCTCTGGCTGACCGCCTGAGACGTCTGGAGCGGGAGATCGAATATGTCGGCGCCGCTGACTGCATCCATGTAGTTTGTGCGCCCGCCGCTTCCCCATTGCGCAGTGATCCTCTGGTTGTGGCTCCGCACGTCGGTCAACCCGAGTAACCATTGCCAGAAACCATAATAGCCGTTGACCCAACTGGCATTTGAATTCTGGCCATAATACTCCACATCGATGCCCGCGCTGATACTGTCGCCGGTCGAACTGAGGCGCCGGGGGACAAGCTGCGGGTCCTTGGCAAATGCCCTTGCCGTGAAGAAGCAGAGCATCGCGATCGAAAGCAAAAAAACGGGAATTCGAGAGCGAAGGAAGGACTGCATTGCCGGGTTTCCTTTCCACAGCCGCGGCTTCATGGGGTGCAACAAGCTGCCGGATTAACTGTAATTGGCGCCATAGGGAGAAGAGGCGCCGGTTTTTGCCGGCGCCCCTTTAAAAACATCTCGTCTCAGCTTCCTCTCTGATAGGCGGCGAATGGACCGACGTTCCAGGATTCGCGCGAAAGCGTCTTCTGTCCCTGTCCGGACGGATGGAAGCAATCCAGGGTGGATACATCACCGGACGTATAGGGATATATGAACGGCATGTTCGTAAAATAGTAGTAGTGATGCGGATCGTTTGCGTTGAATTCCGCCGTCACATTCTGGAGAATGTTGTTGAAAGCGATGTTGCGGCTGCGGGTGTACTGCCGATCGGCCTCGCTGTTGAGCGGGCTGAGCATCGTTCCGCAAGGGAACCAGCCGAGCAGCGTCGTCGCCCAGAGCACTTCGCAGTCGACGATTCCGAGCGCGTACATGTCCTGTCCAACGTCATACAGGCGCCGGATATCCACAATTGCGAGAACGTAAACGGTTGCGCCGTTTGGCAGCCCGTTCTTCAGGTTATTCATTCCCTGGCGGAAATTCGCCTCGAACACCGCATCAGACGGTATCTCCGCAAAAGTGTTCTGGCAAACGTCGTTGTGGCCCATGAAAACGGTCACGTAGTAGGCGCTCTGGCTGACAGCCTGCGAAGTCTGGAGCGGTATATCAAAGCTGTCGGCGCCGCTAACGGCATCCATGTAGTTCGCGCGGCCGCTGCTGCCCCAGTTAGCCGTGATTCTCTGGTTGTGGCTCTTTACGTTGGTATATCCGAAGAGCCATTCCCAGAAGCCGTAGTAGCCGTTGACCCAGCTCGCGTTGGCGTTTTGTCCGTAATAATCCACGTCGATGCCTGCGCTGATGCTGTCACCCACTGAGCTGAGCCGGCGCGGAATGAGCTGAGGGTCTTTCGCGTAGGCTGAACTCGTGAGAGACAAGATCAGTGTCAAGGCCAGGACGAGGAGCAAGAGAGAGCCCGCAGGAGAACTTCGTAGTCCACGAACCATAGGTAGGTCTCCTTTGTTGTTCCTTCAGACACGGTTGAAAGAATGGAACAAACGATGTGGTGCTGCGTCTTTTCCCCGGGTAACCACCTCCTCTTTAAGGCGGGCCATACGAATCCGCCTGTTCGGTGAGGAAGAACTAGATGTCGGCCCCCGCTTTTTCGCGAGACGCGGAACTCTCCTGCGTCTCCCGAGGCGCAATTGCCAATTCTTCCGCCACCATTTGCTTCAACTTCTCGTAATCGAACATGCCGCTGATATAGCGGCCGTTCACGAAGATAGCGGGAACTGAGCTCACACCCGCGTTGGCTCCTTCCTCGATATCGTGTTTTATCTCCATGATGAAGGAGGCCTGTTTGTGCAGTTGGTCGAATTCGGCGACATCCATTCCCAGTTCTGCGAGAAGTCTTTTGACGTCATCCTGCGAGTATTCCCCGGAGTGGGTGTAAATCTGATCGTGGAATTCCCAGAACTTGCCGTTTGCGTGGGCCATTTCGCCCGCTTCGGCTGAAAGCAGTCCCAGTTCATCGAAGATGTTGAAGAAATCGCGGTGAACCCACCGGATGGCGCCGGGGAATTCCTCGGTAAGCTTTCGGATTTTGCCGGCGCTCTCGGCGCAGTGTTCACACGAGAAGCTGGCGAAGTGGATTATGGTAACGGGGGCATCGGCCGGCCCGCGGGCCGGATCGTCGTCAGTGCTCACCTGCTGGCGCGGGGATTCCGGCGGCTCGAGGAGAAACCGGTAGTCAGCCTGTTGGCGCAATTGTTCCTGAAAATCGAGTCTGCGCTGGATGCGTTCGCGTTCGGTCAGGTAGAGGCTGACCCGGCCGCGCATTTCAGCCATCATGTCCTCGTCGGCGACTTCAATATTTTGCTCCTTCATATAGGCGTCAACGTCGGCCTCGGTCGGCTTTTTCGCCTTCGAGTCCGCCTCCTGCTGGAGCAGCTCCTCCGGGGTCAGGTTCCGCTTGCTCGCCTCCTCTTCCAAAAGGAGCTCGTCAACCAGCGCCTGTGATTCCGTCTTCAGCGTATTGTAGATTTCCCACCGAAGCCGATAGATTTTTGTGGCGGCGCGACTTTCGACTTGAGCTTCATTGATAGGTTTGCCATTCAAGGTGGCAACGGGTTGCTGATCGGCTCGTGCTATAAGCGGGAGACTAAGACCTGCCGTCAGGGAGATAATCAACAACAAGCTCTTCATTTTTCCCCGGCCTTTCATCCTCTCCGAATTTTACCGGTGCATCTTCGCCCAGGAAAAATTCGCCCTGGGTCATTCCGGTTATTTGCCGGAAATCCTGCATCGCGGTCGCCATTTGCTGCATTGCCCGGCGTATAGCAGGTGAATTCTCGCTGGAGCGTTCCAGCGACTTCATCTTCAAATTAGCCTCGCGAAAGGAGCCGATGCTTTCCGCCAGCCTGTCGTATTCGCGGTCGGAAAGTTTCAACGATGGATGATTACGCTCGACATGTGCGCGCAGTTCGGCAGCCGTCTGCGCGACATCTATGTAAGCTTCTTCAACCGGAACTCCGGAGGCGAATGCCTCCCTTAATTGCGATGGCTCCATGCGTGATACCGGGGAGGGCAGATCGGGGGTAGCGCCTGCGCCTTTCTTTTCGACCGGCACGGCAGGCGGGGAAGCGGCCGGCGGCGCAGGCGGGAGGAAGAATTCGGGATTGGGCGCCTGCTGCGCCGGAGCTGTAGTCTCGGCCTCTTGCTGGAGGGCGGATGACTTCTTTTGGCGCGGGGAAATGATCAGGTCTACGGCCAGGATCGAGACGGCGAATGCCGCTCCGAAAATCAGGAGAATCAAAGCTCGTTTGACCAGATTATTCATAAGGAAAAGGGGACAAGTTTGGGAGCTTGCTGATCGGGGTTTCCAAGGGAAACCGCAATGCACTTTTGTTGCTGCGTGCCTGTATTCTCCTTACTAACTTGGGGCGAAGTATAACACGTGAATCATTTCACTGTCAAGTGAATCTTTATGAAAATTTTAAAAAATATTTTCACGCTCAGCAACTTTAGATGAGTCAATTGCTTAGGATTCGGTCGATATACTGGTAGCTCCCTATTTAAGGGAGCAGACCAGGGCCAAGCGGGGGCCATTGCCGCTTAAAATCTGCCTTTGGGGCGACCGGCGCGCGGAGGATGTGCACTCTTATCGCCGGTTATAATCAGCATGATCCCTTCTTCGATAATTTTCACATGCACCAGCCCCAATTCTTTCACGCGCCGTCGAAATCTCTCGCTGCTCCACAAGCGCGGCGCCAGTTTCATCAGCGGCCACAAGAAAATTTTCCGCTCGCACCGCTCGCGGCTTATCGTTGATACTGCAAATCGGCCGCCCGGCCGCAGAACCAGCATCATTTCGTGGAGGGCCTTTTCGGGGTGAGGGAATTGCGGGAGGCCGTTGATGCTGATGACAGCGTCAAAGCTTTCCTTTTCAAAGACGGAAGAGAGTTCCTCCGCGTCCGCCTCGAGATATTCGACCGAGGTCTTCAATCGGCGAGCTTTGGCCTTCGCCTGCTCGAGCATTCGGCTCGAAAGATCAACACCGATCAATTCGCCCCGCGGCCCGATAGCGCGTGCGATGGCGGGATGTGCGGCTCCCGTCCCGCACGCGACGTCGAGCACCTTGTCGCCAGGTCGCAGATTCGCCAGTTCGACAAGCCGCTCCTGGAATTCGCCGAAGGAAAAATCTCCGAAAAAATGCAGTAGCTCGATCGCTTTCGGCTGTACCCTGTCGTACCACCGGGCATAATGGTCCCAGCCGGTCTTTATTATTTTCGAGCGCAGACTCATTCTTTTCTTCGTAAGTTCGCAGAAGTTTACTAATTATGCCGAAGCTGCCGCAAGGGTTATCAAGCCACTGCCGCACATTATAACATTCAATGATGAAGGACGAGCGGCCGGGAGTGGTGAGGATGGAAGAAAAAACCACCCGCGGAGCCCATGAGTTGGCCGCGGGGGTGGTTTTCTAATTTTGCTTCTGCTCCTGTTCAAGAATTCTTCTTCGGTCTTTGTGATGCGGTGGCGGGAACTCCTTTTTCTGGTAGGTGCGAATTTATTCGCACGGATCTTCGGCTTGTGTCAAAGGAGGCCGAATGAATTCGGCCCTACCACAAC
Source organism: Candidatus Abyssobacteria bacterium SURF_5 (assembly GCA_003598085.1). Classification (NCBI taxonomy): domain Bacteria; kingdom Pseudomonadati; phylum Candidatus Hydrogenedentota; class Candidatus Abyssobacteria; species Candidatus Abyssobacteria bacterium SURF_5. The sequence continues at coordinate 20,106 of QZKU01000088.1, read as the reverse complement.
TTCTGTCACTAGGTCAGAAACAAGATGAAAACAATAGAGGCTGGAGGATATTTCTTTAAAAATGGTGTTATTATTACAGATAGAGAGGGACTCGGTAAGAGAACAACCGCAGCGTGCTTGGAGGGGAGCCCAGTTGAAGGGGGCGGAGCAGTGAATTATGAACGATTTTGAAAGAAGGATCGAGAGGTTCCTTGGGCAGGGGCTGTACTGCCGGGGAATCGATATTTTACAAGCGAACCTGGGGCTGCGGTGCAATCAACAGTGCAGGCACTGTCACCTCATGGCCTCGCCGGATCGGGCCGAAACAATGGATTGGCCGATCATGGAATCGATTCTGGCGGCGGTTGGGAAAATTAGCTGCAAGCTTGTTGATCTGACAGGCGGCGCCCCTGAACTCAATCACTATTTTGTTGATTTTATCAACGCGCTTTCCAAAGCCGGTCTGCGAGTGCAGGTACGAACAAATCTGACGGTCCTCCTCGAACCGGGTATGGACGATATGCCGGCCTTCTTTCGAGCCAACAGGGTCCAGCTTGTGGGTTCCCTGCCGTGCTACCTCGAGGAGAACGTAAGCGCGCAGCGAGGCAAAGGAATCTACGAAAACAGTATCGAGGCCGTCAGGCGATTGAACGCCGCCGGCTACGGGCGCGAGGAGGGCCTGGCGCTCGACCTGGTGTACAATCCGGGCGGCGCCTTCCTGCCGCCGCGCCAGACCTCGCTCGAAGCGGACTACAAGCGCGAGCTGCGCGCGCGCTTCGGACTCGAGTTCAATCGGCTTCTGACGATAACGAATATGCCTTTGGGGCGATTCCGGAGGATACTGCGGCGCGAGAATCAGGAGCAAGAATACCTGGAGCTGCTGAAAGATTCTTTTAATCCTGCAACGCTCGACAGTTTGATGTGCCGGCGCCAGATCAGCGTCGGCTGGGACGGCAGCCTGTACGATTGCGATTTCAACCTGGCCCTCGGGTGCGCCGTCAACCACGGCGCTCCGAATCATATCCGCTCGTTTGAGCCGGAGCTCTTGAAAACCCGCCGCATCGTTACCGGAGACCATTGCTTTGGCTGTACGGCCGGGGCCGGTTCGTCATGTGGAGGAGCATTGCTCTAATGACTTCCATGCAGTTGTTGCACCCTCAGAAATTAAAAAAGCGTACTCTATCATGAATGAAATAGATAAACCAAAGCCAAAGAAGGATTTATGGAAGCCGATTTTCCTGCTTGTTCTCATCCTGATGATGCTGGCGCTCGCCAGGGTCTTCGGACTCGGTGAGAAGCTGGCTCTCCTGCGGGAATGGATTCGTTCTTTAGGAGCATGGGGCCCGGCCGCTTTTGTTCTTATCTATGTTGCTGCAGTTGTAGCGGCTGTTCCCGGGTCGGCCCTTACGGTTACCGCGGGCGCACTATTTGGATCGGTAGTCGGCGTCGTCGTAGTCATCTTTGGCGCCACCATTGGAGCGAGCCTCGCATTTCTCATTTCGCGTTATTTTGCGCGGGATGCCGTTGCCCGGTGGTTGTCGACGAAGGAGAAATTCCGGCGGATCGATCAGCTCACTGAAAGGCACGGCGCCATCATCGTGGCGCTGACGCGGCTGGCGCCGATCTTTCCGTTCAATCTCCTCAACTACGGCTTTGGGCTTACGCGTGTCCGATTCCGGACGTACGTGTTTTGGTCGTTTCTGTGCATGCTGCCCGGAACAGTGCTCTATGTGGTGGGAGCGGATGTTTTCGCTCGGGCAGTCTCTCAGGGACGGGTGCCGTGGATTTTAGTCGCCATACTTGCGGCGGCAGCCATCGGCATCGTGTTCCTGGTTCGGGCAGCGCGCCGAAAGCTCCGGGAAAAAGAGGCGAACACAGGTAATCAGGAATAATCGGTTACAAGAGGCCGCTTATGGACAGAAAAATTGAGGTTCTCCCCGCAGACGAGCATAATGCCGCCCTGGTACGCAATGTTCATCCGCCTGATTGGAAGAATCCTGAGCCTGCCCGCCGCTACAACCTCGTAGTGATCGGCGCCGGAACCGCCGGCCTGGTGGCGGCCGCCGGAGCGGCGGGTCTCGGCGCGAAAGTCGCGCTGGTGGAGAGACATCTCATGGGCGGCGATTGCCTGAATGTCGGCTGTGTCCCTTCCAAATGCGTGATCCGTTCTTCCCGGATCGTGGCCGATATATGCGGCGCATCTTCGTTCGGCATCCGTCTTAAAGGCGCAACAGAGGCTGATTTTCCGGCCGTCATGGAGCGAATGCGGCGAATTCGAGCGCGGATCAGCCGGCACGACTCCGCGGAGCGGTTCCGAAAGTTGGGGGTGGACGTTTTCCTGGGGCAAGGGAGATTCACCGGCCCCAACGCGATCGAGGTCGACGGAAAAACACTTCGGTTCAAGAAAGCGGTCATCGCTACGGGGGCAAGAGCGACTCAACCGCCTGTCGAGGGATTGGCCGAAGCTGGATTCCTTACGAATGAAACCGTTTTTTCGCTGAACGAGCGGCCGGCGCGGTTGGCGGTTTTGGGCGCCGGCCCGCTCGGATGCGAGCTTGCGCAGGCCTTTCACCGGCTCGGCTGTTCAGTGACATTGCTTGAAATAGCGCCACAAATCCTGATAAGAGAAGATCGCGATGCGGCCGATATCATTGCCGAAACGTTCCGGCGAGAGGGGATCGATATCCGGTTGAAGACGACGATCAAGCGGGTTTCGGTCTCGGGAGAAGAGAAACTACTGCATCTCGAGACCGAAGGCAGATCGGAGACCATCGCGGTCGATGAAATCCTTATTGGGGCGGGTCGTGCGCCAAACGTCGAGGACTTGAATCTCGAGGCAGCCGGTGTCAGATACGACGCCAGGAGCGGAGTCGTTGTGGATGATAGATTGAGAACAACCAATGCGAATATCTATGCCGCGGGCGATGTGTGTCTTGCGCATAAATTCACTCATATGGCCGATGCAACGGCAAGAATCGTGATCCAAAATGCCTTGTTCTGGGGCCGCAAGCGTTTAAGCGCCCTGACTGTTCCCTGGTGCACTTACACAGATCCGGAGATCGCGCATGTCGGGCTGTACGAAAAGGAAGCGAAGGAACGCAATATTCCAGTGGAGACGTTTGTGCGACAGTTCAGCGAAGTCGATCGCGCAATCGCAGACGGCGAAGAAGAGGGGCTTGCAAAAATTCATGTGCAGAAAGGGACCGACACAATTCTTGGCGCGACGGTGGTTGCGCGGCATGCGGGCGAAATGATCAGCGAGATCACGCTCGCGATGGTCAATAATTTGGGGCTGAAGGCTGTTGCAAACGTGATTCACCCGTATCCGACTCAGGCTGAGTCGTTCAAACACATTGCCGATGCGTATAACCGGACCCGGCTGACGCCGTTCGTCAAGAAAATGTTCACCTTGCTGCTTGCGTTTAGACGGCTGTGATGGAGGTTGTTTACAGGTTGAAAGGCGCCGGCTATCGCCAACGACTGATTATCTTCACCCGCTATCCCGAACCGGGCAAAACCAAGACGCGCCTGACCCCTGCGCTGGGTTCTGAGGGCGCCGCGGAACTGCAGCGCCGAATGACAGAGCACGTCGTTGGACGCGCGCGAAGATTCGCACGGGAGCGACAGATTTTGGTAGAGGTCCAGTACGATGGCGGCGGCAGGCGCCGCATGAGGCGGTGGCTCGGCCGTGATTTCTCCTATAGCCGACAGGACGTAGGTGATATCGGGCAGCGGATGGCCAATGCGTTTCAGGAAGCGTTCGCAGCCGGAGCAGAACAAGCCGTCCTAATTGGCACTGATTGCCCCGGCATCACGCCTGAAATCTTGTTCGAAGCTTTCGACGCGCTTGACGGAACAGACGTCGTTCTTGGGCCGGCGACCGACGGCGGCTATTATCTTATTGGGCTACGCTCCCCGATCAAGGCTCTGTTCGCCGGCTTGCCGTGGGGAACAGGCGAAGTGATCGGGAAGACCCTCGACGTCGCAAGGGAGCTCGGATGCTCCATCAGCTTCGTAAACACACTGGATGACGTGGACAATCCGGAGGACCTCGTTGTTTGGGAAACCGAGGAGCGCCGGGCTCGGCAAGAACTGGAGGCGGAGCGGATTACAATCGTCATCCCTACGCTCAATGAAGCATCGACTCTGGCGGCTGCCATCGATAGAGCTAAAAAAGGCCGCAATATAGAGATAATTGTCGCCGATGGAGGCAGCAGCGACAACACCCTCGGTATAGCTGAATCGCGAGGCGTCAAAGTTGTCGTTGCTCCCGGGGGACGAGCAAAACAAGAGAATGCCGCAGCTGCCGCCGCGATGGGTGAGATTCTCCTGTTTCTGCACGCCGACACGCATCTGCCGAACGGTTTTGACGGTCATATCCGCCGAGTGCTGGCGGAGCCCCGGACTGCGGGCGGAGCATTTCTACTTTCCATAGACGCCACAAACCTCAGCCTTCGCGTCATTGAGCGCGCGGCCAATTTGCGTTCGAAGCTGCTCCAGATGCCATATGGGGATCAGGCGCTATTCATGAGAACAAGTCTTTTCCGCGCAATGGGCGGGTTCCCTGATATGCCGATCATGGAGGATTTCGTTTTCGTTCGGCGCCTTCGAAAACGTGGCGCCGTTGTGATTGCTCCTGTTCCAATTACCACCTCTGCCAGGCGCTGGCTCGCTTTGGGGGTATGGCGAACAACGATAATTAATCAGGCGGTGATATTGGCTTACTATATTGGCGCCCCCCTCGACACCGTTGCACGGTGGTACAGAGCCGCCCGCTCGCCCCTCAGATAACGTGTCCATCTTCACAAAATGGCTGAAGATGATCAATTTTTGCTTGCCGGATTATGCAAAGTTGTTCATATTAGTATGAAGGGAGGGGTTAATATCTATGAGAATGAAGACCAAGATTCTCCTAATCGTTATGGTACTCATAGCAGGAGCGGTTGCCTTGGATCTATTCGGCATTTTTAATCGGCAGGTTGAAGGCGACGAGGGGATCAACCAGGACAATCTGCAAACGGCCACATTTGCGGGAGGCTGCTTCTGGTGCGTTGAAGCAGATTTTGAGAAGGCGCCCGGAGTGGTCGAAGCCATCTCGGGGTTCGCAGGCGGTCATAAGGAAAATCCTTCCTACGAAGAAGTATCTTCGGGCACAACGGGACATGTGGAGACCGTGCGGGTTTATTATGACCCCTCGAAGACGGACTATAGTCAACTCCTCGAGGTCTTCTGGAAACATATCGATCCGACCGACCCGGGAGGGCAGTTTGTCGACCGGGGCGAGCAATATCGCAGTGTGATCTTTTATGAAAATGAGGAGCAGAAGCGGCAGGCCGAAGAATCAAAGAACGCGCTCGATGCCTCCGGCAGGTTTGAAAAACCCATTGTCACCGAGATCGTCCCGTTTACCAACTTCTACAAGGCGGAAGATTATCATCAAGACTACTACGACACCAGTAAACTGAAGTATACGTACTACCGCTGGCGCTCAGGACGGGACCAGTTCATCGAGAAAATCTGGGGAAAAGAGCCGGAGAAGGTTGCCTTGACAAAGGAGCAGAAATACACCAAGCCTGATGACGCGACCCTGCGCAAGAGGTTGACACCGCTCCAGTACGAAGTCACACAAAATGAAGGGACCGAACCGGCGTACAAGAACGAGTACTGGGACAATAAGCGCGACGGCATCTACGTTGATATCGTCTCAGGCGAACCTTTGTTCAGCTCGCTCGATAAGTTCGACTCAGACACCGGTTGGCCAAGCTTCACCAAACCTCTCGTTCCGGAAAACATCGTCGAGAGGGAAGACAACAAGCTCTTCTTTATCAAACGGACGGAGGTCCGAAGCAAACACGGTGATTCGCATCTTGGCCACGTTTTCACCGATGGTCCGCCGCCCACCGGCCTGCGTTATTGCCTCAACTCCGCCGCCCTTCGTTTCATCCCCGAGGAGGACCTTGAAAAGGAGGGCTACGGCGAATTTGCCGCTCTGTTCACGCCCGAAAAATCTGACGCATGAGTTTGCCGCAAAGAAACAGTAGAAATCGGCGTGGGGTGTTTCATTTATCTGCATCTGTGAGCACGGACAGAACCAATGAAATGAATGCGCTCAGATTCAGGACTGCGCCTGCGGCATGAGAATATTCCCATTGCGCGCGCAGATGCTCCCAATTTGCAGGCAGCATCGTCCAGTTATTCGTCTGCCGGTTTGCCGGGTAAGTAAATGTCCAGAAGATCACCTGCGTGCCCGCTATGCACAGAAACGCTGCGAGAGACAGGGCAAATGTTTTCGGTTTTCGTCGAACCATGAAAGTCAACGCGAGTGTCGAGATCAGCGCTCCCGCCACGACAAAACCAAGCAACGCCCAGCCTCGATAAATCTGCTGAACTGTCAAATACGCTTCTCGGGAAAGCTCGATCTTGTTCGGCAGTTCGAACAAGTGAGCAAGCGATGCCGCAAGCGCAATGGCAGTAAATAGCAGAGCAAGAAAACGGACTATTTTAAGCCGCATATACTGTCCTTCCCGGTCTGTTCACCCGCGGCCGATTGCGCAGGTGTCAGATCGCGTTCAGTTGAATGCCTCCTTTATCACTGGATCATCCCGTTGACCGAACCCCTTTCCTGAGCTATAATAATGATGCTTCCTTCGCCTTGCTTCCACTAATCCGCGGAGTAAATACTTAACTGCAGATGCTTAAAGACCTGCTAACTCTTATACCCTATATTCGCCGTTACTTCTGGACCTACGTGGCGGGGTGTCTCTGCTTGCTCGCCTCGAACGGGCTGGCTCTTCTGATCCCCTGGCTCACCAAGCAGACGATCGAGCACCTGCAATATGTGAGACAGGCGAATGAATTGGCAAGGCCGCACCTGTTCGCGATTCTGATACTGGTTGTAGCCGCCGTCCAGATGGTGATCAGGATCGGCTCGCGCTGGTTCCTGCTCGGCAACAGCCGCAAAGTGGCCCACGACATGCGCAATAATTTGTTCGCGCACCTTCAGACGCTCAACCCGTCATACTACATACAGATGCCGACCGGCGACCTCATGTCCCGAACGATCAACGACATGCAGTACGTTCAGAGCCTGGTGGGGCCGGTTATTCTCTACGTCACGAGCACGCTGATCATGTATATCGGCGCAATTCCCATCATGCTGTCGATGAGTGCGCGGCTGACGCTGCTCGCGCTGATCCCGTACCCCCTCTTCATGGTTATCTTCAAGCGGTTTGCAAGCGAGTTGTTCAGCCGGTCGAAAACCGTGCAGGAGCGCCTGGCGGACGTGAGCACGCAGGCCCAGGAGAGCATGTCGGGCATCCAGATCATCAAGGCGTACGTTCAGGAGGAAAGCCAGTCCAGGCATTTTGAAAAACTGAGCAGGAATTATTTCGACAGCAACATCGGTCTCATCAAGGTGCACAGCCTGCTGACGCCGATGATCAGGGCCGTTGGCGCAATCGGGATGCTGGTCATCATCTCGTATGGCGGCGCGAGCGTCATTGCAGGCAGGATCACACTGGGCGAATTTGTCGCCTTCAGCGGATATCTCGCCATTCTTGCGATGCCGACCGCATTTCTGGGCATGATCATCAGCGCGTCGCAGCGCGGGCTGTCGTCGCTCAGGCGCGTAAACGAGGTTTTTCAGGCACAGCCGACGATCACCGACACCGAAAGAACGACCCCGTTTGTCATCGAGCACGGTGAAATAGAGGTGCAAGATCTTTCGTTCGCATACCCCTCGATTGAGAACGGCAACAACGGCCGGTTTGCCCTCAGGAACCTGAGCTTCAGCATACCGGCAGGTTCCACCGTTGCTATCGTGGGGCACACCGGCTCGGGAAAAACAACGCTGGTGCATCTGATAGCGCGCCTGCTCGAAATCGAGCCGGGAAAAATTTTCATTGACGGACGCGATATCACCTCTATCCCGCTGGCCGAACTGAGGTCGAAGCTGGCGCTGGTTCCACAGGAAAGCTTCCTTTTCTCGCTCACCCTCCGGGAGAATATCTCATTCGGGTCGGCGGATGGAGAAGGCTCCGTCGTCGAAAAGGCCGCCCGCCTCGCCGGCCTGGAGCCGGATATCTCCGGTTTCCCGAGCGGACTCGAGACCATCATCGGCGAGCGCGGCATCAATCTTTCCGGAGGACAGCGGCAGAGGACGGCGCTGGCGCGCGCGCTGGCGGCGAATCCTACGATCCTGATACTCGATGATGCGTTCTCGAGTGTGGATACGCACACCGAGGAGCAGGTACTGAAGAACCTGAGGCAGGTGCTGAAGGAGCGAACAACGATCATGATCTCGCATCGCATCTCGACGGTAAAGGACGCCGACAAGATACTCGTGATGGAGGAAGGTCAGATCGTCGAGGAGGGCTCGCATGAGTCGCTCATCCAGCTTAAGGGAATATATGCGGACCTTTACGAGAAGCAGCTACTGATGGAAGAGCTGGAGGAATTGTAGGACAAACAAATGCACGGACCCGGAATCGGAACATATCACGAAGAAGAGGCGCTGGGAAAAGCGTATGACGCGCGCCTGGTGAAGCGGCTGTGGCAGTATATGCGGCCGTACAAGGGGAGAATCATGCTTTCCCTCTTTTTCCTTCTGATCCTTTCCGGATTCCAGTTGCTGCAGCCGTATCTGGTAAAAAGGGCGATCGATGAACATATTTTGGCCGGTGAACTGCGCGGCCTGATGTTGATCGTTGGGATCTTCTTTCTGGCGATCATCGGCGAATTCTTTTTCGGATTTCTTGAATCGCTTATCACCAGTAAGACAGGTCAACTGGTAGTCTTCGATCTCCGGATAAAGATATTCCGTCACCTCATGACATTGTCTTCCCGCTTTTTCGACAGGAACCCGATCGGCCGGCTGATTACGCGCCTCACAACGGACGTCGAAGCTCTCGAGGAGATGTTCGCATATGGAGTGGTAACGATCCTGGGCGATATCCTGAAACTGGTCGCGATTGTGGTTATCCTTTTTGCCGTCGATTTCAAGCTGTCGCTGGTCACGTTCGCGATCGTTCCGTTCCTGCTGATCTCGACGATGTTCTTCCGCCTCAAGGCACGCGACGCGTTCAGGGCCATCCGGCTAACGCTCGCAAGAATCAATTCCGTGCTTCACGAGAATATCACCGGCATGGGAATCGTGCAGATGTTCTCGCGCGAGCGGGCCAATCGGCGCCAGTTCGAGCAGGTGAACGACAATTTGCTGGGATCGCAACTGAGATCGGTCTTCTATGAATCGGGACTCTCGGCGCTGGTCGAGTTCATCGGCTCCGTCGGACTGGCCCTGATTCTGTGGTACGGCGGCGGCCAAATCGTGCGCAACACGCTGACGTTCGGCTCGCTGGTCCTGTTCATTCAACTGGTCGAGCGCTTTTTCGAGCCGATCTTCAGCTTGAGCCAGCAGTACACGATCATGCAATCTGCGATGGCCGCTTCCGAGCGTATCTTCAAGCTGCTCGATTCGAAGGACGTGATCGAGGATTCGCCTCAGCCCGCGCCGCTCGATGCGGTGCACGGCAAGATCGAATTTCGCAATGTGGGGTTCGGCTATAAGCCGGATGAGCCGGTTATCCGCGATGTTTCATTCAAGATCAAGCCGGGTGAGAAGATCGCGATAGTCGGCGCGACCGGCGCCGGAAAGACGACGCTGATTAAGCTTTTGACCCGAATGTACGACGTGACGGCCGGCAGTATCTTGATAGATGGCAAGGACATCCGCGGGGTCGACAAGCACCTTTTGCGGAGAAATATCGGGATGGTGCTGCAGGACGTTTTCCTGTTCTCCGGCGACATCGACTATAACATTCGGCTCGGCAACGAGGCGCTTTCACCGGAGATGGTGAAGGCGGCGGCGCGGAAAGCGAATGTCGATGCCTTCATCAATCGTTTTCCGGGGCGATACCGGGAGCCGATCAAGGAGCGGGGAAAGAATCTGTCGAGCGGCGAGCGGCAGCTCATTTCCTTTGCGCGCGCGTTTGCCTACGAGCCGAAGATTCTTGTGCTCGATGAGGCGACATCCAACGTGGATACAACGACTGAAATACTGATTCAGCAGGCGGTGCGCCAGCTCATGCAAGGGCGGACCTCAATCGTGATCGCTCATCGGCTGTCCACGATCCAGGGCGTCGACAGGATTTTCGTAATGCATAAGGGGCAGCTTGTGGAGGAAGGCACTCACTCGGAATTGATGAAGCGACAGGGGATTTATTACCGGCTGTATCTCCTGCAGTATAAAGAACAGGAAGCTTCGTCGCCCCGACCGAGACCCGCTTCGCCTCGAAAACCGCCGACAGTTGTGAAAACCTCACGGATGGATGGTGGCTCCGATTCCGACTGAACCCGTAACTACCCCGCCTCCGATTGAAAGGCGGCCCGGCCGTGTTGTGGGGCCGCTCTTAATTTCGACTTCCTGCCCGCGATACCGGATGCTTTCCAGTTTCAGCTCCGGCGGAGCTTTCTCATCCACTTTCAGTTTGCCCACAATGGTCACGGGCTCGTGTTCCTCATACGCCTGCTGAACGAGGAAAGAGGCTTTCGCGATCGCCTCGGCCGTGTAGCCGGCCCCGCTGACCAGGATTTCTCCGTCAGGATGCCCCGCCAGCGTGAAGAAGAGCGTGCGGTAAACGTCGCCCTGAACCGGTTTCAAATCTTCGACAAAGCCGGTCAGCTCGACTCGCTCATTTTTGAATGCCTGCGGCTGGTCGAGCACCTGATCCACGCCGACCCGCACGGGCGGCCCGCTCGCGCAGGAGGCGAAAACAGCGAGTGCGAGAAACGCCGCGCAGGAAACTACTCGGCGGCGACAACGGCAGTTGTCTCCTTCCGGACGCGCTGATTTCATTTGTCCTTCCTCCGACTTTTCTTCTTTGCTCGTTCGTCTTTCATCAGTTTGTACTCGATGCTGTCAACGAGCGCTTGCCAGCTTGCCTCGATGATGTTCTCGTCCACGCCCACGGTGTTCCAGGTGTCCTCCTTATCGCGGGATTCGATAAGCACGCGCGTCTTGGCCTGAGTGCCGGCCTTGGCATCGAGGATTCTGACTTTGAAATCGGACAGATGCATCTCGCGAACCTGCCCATAAAACGGTTCGAGCGCCTTGCGTAATGCGTTATCGAGGGCATTGACCGGGCCATTACCTTCAGCGGCCGTATGTTGTTCGCCCTTGCCGTCGACGATCACCTTGATAGTCGCCTCGGATGTCAATTGATTGTCCTCGCGCTTCTCGACGATCACGCGAAAGCCCGCGTGCCGGAAATAGTTTTTGCGGGTGCCGCGAGTCTTGTGCATTAGCAGTTCGAGCGAGGCATCGGCGCCCTCGAATTGATATCCCGCCTGTTCGAGCTCCTTCAGGCGCTGAACCACCTGTTGCGTCAGCGCATCCTTCGCCTTGAGCTTGATGCCGATCGAATTCGCCTTGGATGCAAGGCTTCCTTTTCCGGCCACTTCAGAAACGAGAATGCGCCGGTGGTTGCCAACCGATTCGGGCGGCACGTGCTCGCATGTGCGCGGGTCCTTGCCGACGGCATCGGCATGCCATCCGCCCTTATGGGCGAATGCGCTGTACCCGACGTAGGGCTGGTTCGTGCGCGGAGTGATATTTGCCAGTTCGCTCACGTAATGCGAAACCTCTCTGAGCGTCTGAAGCCGCGTTTTAGCGACCACCGGGATCCCCATCTTGAGGCACAGGTTGGGAATGATGATGCACAGGTCGGCATTTCCGCAGCGTTCTCCGTAACCGTTAATGGTTCCCTGTATCTGCGAAATGCCTTTCTGCACGGCCAGCAGGGTATTGGCGGTCGCCAGCCCGGAATCATTATGCACGTGGATGCCGAGCGGAACGCTGACCGCCTTCTTCGCCGCATCGATAGCCCGGGATACTTCGTCGAGCATGCTGCCGCCGTTCGTATCGCAAAGAATGATTCGCGCGGCGCCGGCCTTTTCGGCCGCCTTTAGCACCGACAGAGCATAGTTCGGATTCTCCTTGCAGCCGTCGAAAAAATGTTCGGCGTCAAAGAATACCTCGCGCCCGTGCGAGATGAGAAATCGGATGGTTTCATCGATCAGCGAAAGGTTCTTGTTGAGCGAGACTCCGAGGACTTTGTGGACATGAAAATCCCACGATTTTCCCACAATGGTGATCTGACGGGTGCCGGCATCGAGCAGTTTCCTGAGTGATTCATCCTCCTGGACGCGACGGCGAGGATGACAGGTACCGCCGAAAGCGACCGGCCGCGCGTTTTTCAGGTTGAGCTGCTTGACCTGCTTGAAGAAGTGCACCGCTTTCGGATTGGAGGCGGGCTGGCCCCCTTCAATATAGTCGATCCCGAGGTTATCCAGCAGTTGAGCGATCAACAACTGGTCTTCCGACGAGAAGGTGATCCGTTCGCCCTGTGCGCCGTCGCGCAGGGTAGTGTCATACAGTTCGACTTTCATGCGCTTGTTCCTCGATGAGGGCGGCGGCTTTCTCCAGCTCAAACACGCCATGGAGCGCGCGGAGGGCGTCGCGCCCGCGGCTGCCTTCGACGACACAGGATATCTTGATCTCGGAGGTGCTGATCATGTCGATATTGATCCCCTCGTCGGCGAGCGTCTTGAACATCTTGGCGGCCACGCCCGAATGGCTTCGCATTCCGACTCCGACGACGGAAACCTTCGCGATGTTGCTGTCGGCGCGGACGTCTCTTGCACCGATTTCCTTTTTGATCTGTTCCGCCACCTTGACCGCCTTCTTCATGTCATCCTTGGGAACGGTAAAGGAGATATCGCTCAGGCCGCCTTCGCTGACGTTCTGAATGATCATATCGACCACGATGTTTTGGGCGGCGATATTTTCGAAAAGTGTTGCGGCGACACCGGGTTTATCGGTAACGCCGACCAGCGTGATTTTGGCTTCCTTTTCATTTAACGTCGCACCGCTGACCACTACTTTTTCCATTGCAGCTACCTCCTTGGTGACAAGGGTACCGGTGTCTTTGTTGTAGCTCGACCTGATCCGCATCGGCACCCCGTATTTCTTACCGAATTCGACTGCGCGCGGCTGCATGACCTGCGCCCCGAGACTGGCCATCTCCAGCAGTTCGTCGTATGCGATCCGAGCGAGCTTGCGCGCTTCGGGCACAATGCGGGGATCGGCCGTATAGACGCCGTCGACGTCGGTATAGATTTCGCAAAGATCCGCTCTGAACGCCGCCGCCAGGGCAACCGCGCTCGTGTCGGAGCCGCCCCGCCCGAGCGTGGTGATGTCATAGTCGCTGTTGACTCCCTGGAACCCGCACACGATTGCAATTTTCCCCGCTTCCAGTTCCTTTTGGATTCGAGAAGTGTCGATCGAGAGGATCCTCGCCTTGGTGTGCCAGCCGTCGGTCTTGATGCCGACCTGTCCGCCGGTAAACGAAATGGCCTCGTGCCCGAGCGCTTGAAGCGCCATCGCCAGCAGCGCCACGGAAATCTGCTCGCCGGTCGACAGTAGCATATCGTACTCGCGTTCGTTGGGCGAATCGGTGATCTGGCTCGCCAGATCAACCAACTCGTCCGTCATCTCGCCCATTGCGGAAACGACGATTATAAGCTTGTTGCCGCCGTTCCTGGTCTCGGCAACGCGCCGGGCAACGTTCTTTATTTTCTCTGTGTTTGCGACCGAAGTCCCGCCGTATTTCTGTACAATCAGAGCCACAGTCTCTCCCGCCTTTCTCATGTATCTCTCTTCAGATAAGCCGGCAAAAGCTCAAAACCCTTCTCTATATATAATCGCGTCCGCCCGGCCTGCGCCTCGCTGAAGCCGGAGCAGCCGTTGGTCGGGATGGCGGCGCCGTGAGCGACAAAGGGGACCGGATCGCTCACATGCGTGCGAACGCTTAACGGAGTGGCGTGGTCGGGCAACACCAGAAGCCGGGCCGGCTCCGAGCCGGAGAGAGCATCGGTGATCGGTCCAACGATGAGCCGATCGAAGTTCTCGATCGCTCTGATCTTCTCTTGCATATTGCCTGCATGCCCGGCTTCATCCGGCGCCTCGACATGAAGAAAAAGAAAATCAGATTTCTTGAGTGAATCGATTCCGTGTCCGGCCTTGCCGGAATAATTTGTATCGAAATAGCCGGTGGCCCCCGGCACGTCGATTACGTTCAATCCCGCATACTTGCCGAGACCCCGGATCAGGTCGACCGCCGAGATCACCGCCCCTTTCATTGCGTACAACTGCTGAAACGTCGGCATCGACGGGCGCTTGCCGTGACCCCACAGCCAGATCATGGTCGCCGGCCGCTTCCCCGACCTGATTCTGCGAAGATTGACCGCATGCTCGGAAAGAATCTTCTGCGATTCGAGCATCATCTTTCGGAAAAGCTGCTGGTTCTCCCCCTGCGGCAGATATGACGTAATCGGCTGCCCGACGATATCGTGAGGAGGAGTGCACGTGAGATTGGTTTCCCATTTTGCGCCGCCCGGATCCGCCACCAGGAGATGCCTGTAGCTGACACCGGCGTAGAACTTCCGCGATGAGTCACCCAGTTGCCGGTCGATATCCGCGATCAATTCGGCCGCTTCTTCGCTGCCGATGTGGCCGGCGCTGTAGTCGACCATGGTCTCGTCGGCTACGGTGACAAGGTTGCACCGGAAAGCGATCTGTTCAGCGGTAAGATCAATGTTGCGGCTCGCGCATTCGAGAGGCGCGCGGCCGGTATAGTAGCGGGAAACGTCGTACCCGAGAAGGTTCAGATTGGCGATATCGCTCCCGGGCGCCGTGCCTTCCGGCACGGTTCGCACCAGCCCGACGGTCCCTTCGCGGGCGAGCCGATCCATATTTGGGGTCTCGGCCGCCTCGAGCGGAGTGAGGCCGTCAAGTTCTTCAACGGGATAATCGGCCATCCCATCGCCGATAAGGAGAGCGACTTTCATGCATCCACCACTAGCTGTTCTTCCGCAGAGGAAGATTGAAGAAAGGGAGATACAAAAAAAGCGAGGAAAAGGAGAATTACCTCGCTTCAGGTCTCGTATTTACTCGCTTTTTTGTTTTTGCTTTACGACATGCGCCGCGAACTTCATACTCAAGCCCGGCGCCATTATGCCGCCGGTTCTTTCGAGGAATATTCCCCTCCGTTGTTTCAACGGGAGCACGCGTCAGATATCATGACAGGAAATTCAGGCGGCGCGTCCTGCAGATCAGTCGCCTTCGCGAACTTCCGTCTCCTCGGCCTCGGCCGCGGTTGCGTCCGTCTCTTCCTCCGGCGCCGCCACCCCGGTCTCTTCGGCCTCTGCGGCTTCAGCGATTTTTGCGCTCAACTCTTCGCCTGCCACTTCGCCGATGCTTACGTTCGAGGCTACGTTATTCTGATATTCGGCTGTGTCGGCTTTTTCCAGCTCTTCCTTGTACTGTTTCAGGCTGAGGCCGATTTTCCTGGTGGAAGGATCGATGCTGATAATTTTGACAACGACCTTCTCGCCGGGATGGACCACCTCTTCGGGTTTCGCCACGCGGTCTTTGGAGAGTTCGGAGATATGAATCAGTCCTTCGATTCCGTTATCGAGCCGCGCAAATGCGCCAAAGGAGACGAGCTTGGATATGCTGGTCTCGACGTAGTCGCCCGCGCGATATCTTTTTCCGACCTCACGCCACGGATCGGCTTCGAGCTGCTTGAGCCCGAGTGATATCCGCTCGTGCTGGGAATCCACGTTCAGGACCTGGACTTCGACTTCATCGCCTTTTTTCAACACCTCGGACGGATGATTCACCTTTTTGGTCCACGACATATCGGAGATGTGGAGAAGGCCGTCGATGCCTTCCTCGATCTGAATGAATGCGCCGTAGTCGGTCAGGTTGCGGACGAGTCCCTTGACAATGGTCCCGGTCGGATATTTCTCCTTCATGCGGACCCAGGGATTCTCGCCGATCTGCTTGATGCCCAGCGATATCTTCTCGTTCTTCGCGTCCACGTTGAGCAGTTTCACATCAATTTCCTGCCCGATGTGGACGATCTCGGAGGGATGCCGCACGCGCTTGGTCCAGGACATCTCTGAGATATGCACCATGCCCTCGACGCCCTCTTCGAGCTGCACAAACGCGCCGTAATCGGTCATGCTGACGACCCGCCCCCTGACGGCGGCGCCGATCGGATACTTCTCCTCGACGTGCGACCAGGGGTTCGGCGTCATCTGCTTCAGGCCGAGCGATATCTTCTCATCTTCCTTGTTGAAATTCAGGACTTTCACCCGGACCTTCTCGCCGACTGAGAGGACTTCGGACGGATGCTTGATGCGGCCCCACGACATATCGGTGATGTGGAGCAGGCCGTCGATCCCTCCGACGTCGATGAATGCGCCGAAGTCGGTGATATTCTTCACGACGCCCTCGAGTTCCTTCCCGATCTCGAGAGTGCCCAGCAGGCGGGCCTTGTCTTCGCTCCTGGCCTCCTCGAGCACTTGCTTGCGCGAGAGCACGACGTTCCTTCGCCGTTTGGTCAGTTTGATAATCCGGAACTTATACACTTTCCCAAGATACTGGTCGAGATCGCCGACGGGCCGGCGCGCGATTTGCGAAGCCGGCAAGAAAGCGTCCAGTCCGATATCGACCTTGAAGCCGCCTTTTACCTTGCGGACAATTTTGCCTTCGACAAGCTGATTGTCCTCGAACAACTTCTGAATCTTGGCCCAGTTCTTGATTTTGTCGGCTTTTGTCTTCGAGAGGACGATCATTCCATCCTGATCTTCCGCGATCTCGATGAGGACGTCAACCTCATCGCCGACCTTCACCTGGTCGGGCTCTGAAAATTCGGAAAGATGAATCGTGCCTTCCGACTTATAGCCGATGTCCACCAACACGTAGTCCGGTCCAACCGAAACAATGCTTCCTTTTACTACTTCGCCTTCCTCGAAATCCTTCAGGGTCTGCTCATAAATCTGGGACATGTCCTCGATTTTGTCGAGGTCTGCGTCGCTTAGATCTTCACTCTGAACAGAGGAAATGCGGTGTCGGGGTGCTACTCGCCGCGCCTCCGCCGTCGGCTCGGGCTCAGTACGAGCGGGTTCATGTTTTTCCTCAAATGCCATATGTTTTCGAAAACCTCCTCGGTAAAATAAATTAGCATTGTTTATGCTATCACAATCCCCATACGTTGTCAAGCAAGCAACCAGTTGTGAACAGGCGCGGAACAGCACTGTCACGAGACATGGAACGTATTGTTTATCCTTAACTTAGACCGCTTTGCGGCGCGGGGAAATTGACGCAGCTTTTGCTCCAAGGCAAGGCGAACGGGGGACGAAGGAGAGCTATATCTGTTAATCCGCCTGCAACCGTTGTCAACCGCGTTTCAGTTCGCGTTCGGTAAAAACTACGTTGTCGATTCCCTGGTTTACCCGTCTGTTATCGAAATTCAGTTGCGTGGTGTGGTTTGTTTTCAGGTTCTTCATTTCCATGAAATTGGGCCGATAGACATTAGGCGCGATCTCAACGATGTCCTTCACTACTCCGAGTTTGAAAAACTCGCCCTTTCGGTCATAGTACTTGGTCTGGACCGTGAGAAAGATGTCTTTGCGAATCCAGATCTCGCGGCGGCTGTAACCGCTCTCCCGCTTCTGGGCCTCGTCGGCGGGGAGCGCTTCAATCATATAGCAGTCGTGGCCGTCGAGAATCTCGCTCCCGATAACATTGTAGATGTGCCTGTCGAGTTTTTCGGAACGGATGTCCTCGTAAGTGAAATCGGTCCCCATGAAATTGTCGGTCTGGTCGCTCGACGAGATCCTGCGCACCTTCTTGAGGGCCGGCAGGTAGAGCCACTGGTCGTCGTCGCGGTCGATCTGTTCGAGCGTGAGCAGGCCGACTCCCTTGACGTCCGCAGGCTCGAGGAAGCGCATGAGTATCTTGTCGACGTCGCCTTCTTCCGTCTTGCGGTAGTATTCGACTTTCCGGTTTCGCTCCTGGCCGCGGCTGTTGATAAGCTTCATGCTCATGCAGTTGAACTCATCTTTTCCCTTGTTTAGAAGTTCCTCTTTTTCCATGATCTGCCGGCCGGTAAGCTCCTCGGAAAGCGCGGCCTGTGCGCACAAGAACGTAATGGCAATGAATGATATGATCACAGCGACAATCCTGGAGTATCTCATGACTGATCCCCTCCCTATGGCAGGAAGACTCTGCAGGAACTGCGTGTGGATGCTCGGGCGACCACATAGGGTCGCCCCTACAGAACCTTCAATCCCACCCTTTGCTCTACAATATTGCATTCGCCCATCGTTAAAACGTATAAATCAGTTTGCCGTATACGCGGTCATTATCCTTGAAATGCCCGAAAAACGTCTCGCGCGGCCCTCCAAGGATATCAAATCCGAGGATCACCGCCAAATTATCGTTCACCGCATGCACCAACTGCGGCTGAACATAATAATCGTCGCCTTGATGAAAATCTATCGCCCCCCTCACTTCCAATCGCGTGAACTCGGTAAATTCATAATTGATGTTTGTGGCGAATCCACTGGTTATCACCCGATCGAGCGGCGGCATTCCCGTCTCAAGCGCCTCGCCCTCTTCGGTCACCTCCGCTCCGACATACTCAAGAATGATAAAAAGATCATGATCGAAGAGGACATCGCTTTTCTTGTAGTCGACCCCAATGACGTACTGCAGGTAAGAATCCTGCCGGTCGCCGTCAAAGATGAATTGCGCGGCCTCGCCATGAAGGCCCCAGCGATCGAATACCGTGGCAAAATCCGCGCCGAACGACCGGAATCGGTTGTAGACGGGAACGATGTACGGGACGTCAACCGGAATCGGGAGCGGCGGAATGATGACCTGCTGAAACCGCAGCTCCGGGCTCGGTATGTCGTTGATCCCGTCATAATAACTCACCGAAAAATCCCAGCCGCGAAACGTTGACATCAGCCTGACGCCCGCCTGCGCATTATCGATTGCGTTCGGCGGAAGCTCGGGGTCCTCGATTACGATCGGAGAGTCGCTCGGAAAAAGCGAGAACCGAGTATCACGAGGCGGCAGCCGGCTCGGTGCGAACAGCGGGATCGCAACAAGCTGAAGGTTCCACTCATTCCAATAATAATTCAGATTCGCCGCGAGAACGCCGATCTCGTCGTCATCGAGCAGGTTTGAATAATCCGTCGGAGTCAGATTGTCCGTCGGATTGAAAACGTCCGCCTTTCCCCAATTGATGATCTGTTTGCCCAGCCGCAGATCGAACCGCTCAAAATAGATATCGACAAACGCCTCCGTAAAGTTCAGATAGCTTCGGTCGAGATCGTCCTCATCCAGGTCGAACACGCCGCTCGTGAAATCGTCGTCATCGGCCTGGGCAAGCAGATTCAGATAAAGCCGGAGATTCTCGCGAAGCGGCTTGTCGTACTCGATTCGGAATCTGCCCTCATTGATCGAGTCGCGGCTATCGCCGAGAGCCTCATCCTCAAAATAGGTGTAATTCCGATATTCGAGAGTGATCCTGAAATTTTCCGACGGCGGCCAGTCGCGCCACTGATCCATGAGCGCTTCGGGGATTGTCCCAAGGCGAAAGGGGCTGACTCCATTCGCGGAATTCACGTCTTCTTGAAGCCTGTCCCGCGCCTCAGGGAATAGAATAGTATCTGTCTCTGAAGTCCCAGATTCAGTCTCCCCATTTACGGAATCCTGTTCCGTAGATTCGTAGGATGAAGGCTGTCCCCGAAGCTCTTCAGCACTTGCATCCTTGCGAAGGGGACTGACTCCGTTTACGGAATTCAGTTCTTTTGAATTCGTAGAATGGTGTCTGTCCCCAGAGCCCCGAAGCTCCTCGGAATAGGCTTTCAAAGGGTGACTAAGTAAAAAAAGACACAACAGGAAAGAAATTCCTACATCGCATAAAGCTCGCACTTATTCCCCCGCATGCGCTTCTCCCCACTTCTCCCCCAAAAACTCAAAATCTTCGCTCTCCCGTTACTCTTTCGAAATCGAAACTGCGGTAAAACTATAACGATTTTCGCTTTAACTCTTTCTGGCGACGATCTTTATTCCGGCCAGAACAAGAGCCGGTCAATACTTAAATGAACCGTAGACGGTAGAGTAGGGAGGGCATTACCCCTCCCCCTCGTCAAACCGGACGTGCAGATTTCCCGCATCCGGCTTTCCTGAAGGCTTTGCCTCAGGCATGC
>QZKU01000087.1 GCA_003598085.1 Candidatus Abyssobacteria bacterium SURF_5 | reverse complement strand
TTTGCCGAAAGGTTGCTTTCACAACTCCTTTCTAGCAGAAGAGTTCGAAGATGTCCATTCATTTTTACTAAAGATCACCAACTAATTTGGAGAAGAACCGGAAAGTAAAACTGCCGGAACCACAAGCGCACCGGCGAACAACGCTGCCGCAGGAATATCAGGAGAAGGAATCTCTCCGTGTTCTTATCCTCGATGAAAACAACTGCGTCGTTTACGGAGAAGAGCAGCTTATGATGTGCTCCCTGGACTTTCAAGTCCCCAAATGGTGTTACGTTCCTCCTGAGCCTGTTTTTTCGGCGCCGCCAATTTCGTCGGGTGAGAACATCATCGTCGCGAGCCGATCCAAGTACTGGTTTGAAAAGTTAACCGAGGCGGAGTCGTTCATCGAAAAACAATTGTCAACCAGCGACTTCCGGTTCTTCTACGAAAGTGAAGCCAAAAAGCCGTTAACCTCCGCCGTGAGCGCGGTAGCGCTCGCGTCCGGCGCTCAAATCTGGACGACCAATTTCGAAAACCTCCTGGTGAGCGATCTCCTGACAGATGAGACCCAGGTGTATTTCGTCGCATATTCGTCCGATGAAGAGGCTGACTCCGTCTCAAAGGAGGGGCGGGATTGCGGCGGCGATATTCCATGTGAGCAGAAACCCTTCATAAGCCAGCTTTGGGCGCTGGAGTCGGCCACGGGAAAACCAAAATGGAAAGTCGAGGCGGAGGGCTATTTTTCCTGGCCGCCCCGATCGTCAAGCGAAGGAATCCTTTTTGCCACCTACCAATTCCTTTATCTGGTCTCTCCTGCAGGCGAAATCAAGTGGCAGTATCCGCTCAAGAACAATCGCGCCGTTGCAGTCGAACCCTACGAGGGCCTTCTCCTGATGGCGTTAAGCGACGGCCTCGTGAATTGCCTCTCTCTGACAACGGGTGAATTGAAATGGAGAACGAAAATAGGAGAGAAAGCCTCTAAAATCGTTGTTTCCGCCCCGATGGCTTTCGTCGGAGGTCTTGTTAGAAAAGAAATCGAGCCCACTCAGGTCATACCTACCAAACGATGGCAAGGATCGGAGGATTTGCTCAAGAACGGCCTGAAGAAACCGGAAATCGCCTACGAGGGCATCCTGTACGCGATCGACCTGGAAACCGGAGACGTGCGCTGGTCGATTCCAAAAATCAGCGGCGTCTTTCACTTCAGCCAAGCCTTTCTCTACACGCTCCGTCATGCTGAGCGAATTCAGATATATAACCCAAACGCCGAAACCGGCGAATTGTCAAGAACGATTTCACATCTGAGAGCGTTCGATGCGATGTCCGGCGAAAAGATATGGGAAAAAAATATAGATGGATATTGCACGGATATGCGAGTGACGGAAAATGCCATAATCGTCACCTCCGAACAAGGGGTCCATACCCCGGGCAGCTATCCGGATGTGGCTCCCATACGGCTCGTAGGAATATCTGTTGAGTGAAAAACAGGAAAAAAAGAGGCCAAAGAACAAGCTGAACGCGGAAGCAGCAGCCCCTCCGCACGATCGGATCACCAACGCCGTTACCGACCTCCTGCACAATATCCAGACAACCGCCGACTATAGATGCGTCAATCATCCGGCCCGGATTGCAACCGCGGTCTGCGAGTCCTGCGGCGCCGACTTGTGCGCCCGCTGCTATGTAATTCGGCGGAACAAAATCATGTGCGCCAAATGCATGACTTTTCGGGATGAGGTCCTTGCCGGCTCGCGGTTCGGCGGCCGGATTAAAAAACTGCTTATCCATCCGCTTACGCTGGCGGTAGTGCTGGCTGTCGTTCTTGCAAACATTCTGCTAACCTGCGGAAAAATTCAACGAAAAGGACTTTTGGGCGGAGGCCTTCCTGCAAACACGGCGGAAGCTGAAGAGCGGTTCCGGCTGGAAACAATCCTCTTTCTCCAGAAAGCGTACCGCATTGAAGAGTACGCGGACTCTCTTAAGGCACATGGCCGTTCTCTTGAAGCAACACAGGAATATGAGCGCGCCCGCCTCATTTTAGAATCAATGAAGGTGAGACATTCTGGCCGTTGGGAAGAACATGCAATAGCGCTTGCCTGCGCGCGTCTCCTTTCTAAGGCGGAGCAACAGCAGTCGGCCGTTGCCATCTACGAAAAGCTTGTTAATCTCTCCGGAGACGACAAAACCTTTCCCGTCATCGCCGAATTCCATCTGGCACAGCTTCTTGAAGACAGCCAACCCGACCAGGCACTGGCAATCTACAAACGCCTCGTGAAGGATGTGCGGTTCGTGCCAGAAACCTTCTCCCGATTCCTTAATGTCATGGCGCGCCCCGAAGGTCCCTACAATTATGAAACCCGCATCGCAAGTTATACCCGCACTAATTTCGACTTCGAGACGGTGGAATATGAAACGTTCTTGAAAATGGGACACCTCCTTATCTCGCTCAATCGGCATGGAGATGCCGAATACTGGCTTTGGCTCATAGTCGATGCAATTCCTGGTTCCCGAACGGCAGAAGAAGCCAGGCTCGAATTAAGACGAATTGAATCCGTTCAACGCGGGACGAGAAACGACGAGAGGCAAAACGAGGTAGAGGTAGAAAGAAAAGAGAAAGTGGAGATCATTCATTTTGAATGACATCCTCCGGCCCGGCGCTCGCTGCGTACCTCGACGGAGAGAATGCAATGCAGCAAACCGTAAAGAAAAAAGGCGTGAGCAATGATTTTGCCGTATAAAATCGAAACGGAGATAGAGAGATTTCCCCTCTTTACCTACCTCATCATTATCGCCAACGCCGCCGTTTTCGGGGTGCTGCTGTTCTATCCCGACCCGGTCCGGGAACTTATCTACTACGACTACGGCTTCATTCCCGAACGGTTTGATTCGCTTAGCCTGTTCACGTGCATGTTCATTCATAGCGGGTGGCTTCACGTTCTGGGAAACATGTACTTCCTCTGGTTGTTTGGACGCGCCGTTGAGCAGCGCTTTAAAACCCTGCCGTGCGCGCTCCTGTATTTCAGCAGCGGAATCGCCGGCGGATTGCTATACGCGGGTTTCACGCCTTCGTATGCCGCCGATATACCGTGCGTAGGCGCATCGGGCGCCATTGCCGGATTATTAGGCGCGTATGCGGCTTCATTTCCGGGTGATAAAGTGGATTGCCTTTACTTCTCGTTCATTCTGAGATATGGGACAAAGATAACGTTTCCAACGATTCTTTTCTTGGGATGGTGGTTCATACTGCAACTCATCAACGCCATGTGGTCGCCTCCGTTCTCCGGCGATTCGGCGATTGCCTTCTGGGCGCACATCGGCGGATTCGGATTCGGGGCAATTGTGCCATTGCTCCTTAGTTATTCAGCATCCGTTACCTCCAGTATACGGCGGCAAAAGGTTGTCGCCGCCCTCGATGAATACTCTGATTTTCTCGGTCAGAATAAGTTTGAAGAGGCTGCAAAGAAGCTGAAGGAGGCGCTGAAAGTCGACCCCCGCGACCCCCTCGTATTAATCGAATTTGGCAAAACAGAGATGCGGAGGAAAAGGGCGGATGAAGGAAGAAAATGGTTTGAGCGGGCGTTTGAGGCGGCGATCCGGAAAAAAGACGACGCCAAAGCGGTTTCTTCTTATCTCGCCCTCGCCGCAACGGGTGAAAACCGGCCCGATAACTCGCGCCGCCTCGTCATCGGACGCAGATTTGCCCGGCTGAAGAAATATGGCCACGCCCTCGGAATCATGGCCGACGCGTTCAGGCCGAGCGCCGAACCTCGCGGACTCGATTTGCTTCTGTACGAGATGGGCGACATTTTTGCCGGTCCACTCAACGACTATGGGCGCGCTCACGCCGCTTTCAGCCTCCTCAAAGAACTGTTCCCCCATTCGCCCCGCAGCCTGGACGCCGAATACCGGCTCCGGAAGCTGAGAGCGCAGGGAAAGGCCGTTTTCGGATAGCAGGTTCCTCCCCCCGCGGGCAACCTCAAAAAAAGGTTGCAATTACACGAAAATATGATAGAATAAAATCTGCTTCGACAGGAGCCGGCCCGGCGCGCGCCCCGATTTTCCCGCGATGGGCTGTCCCAAACATATCAAATCTATGAGCGAAGTTCGCTGGGTATCAAGTAAAAAGGAGGCTGTTACCATGGGTCTGCTCGATGGAAAAGTGGCCGTAGTAACGGGCGCCGGTCGTGGAATCGGCGCAGCGGCTGCGAAAATGTTTGGCGAACAGGGAGCAAGTGTAGTCGTATCCGATTTAGATAAGGGACCGGCCGGTGAAGTTGTGGATTCCATTAAGAAGGCCGGTGGCAAAGCGGTAGCCGTTGCCGGAAACGTGATGGAACAATCAACCAATGAAGCTCTGATCAAAGCCGCGCTGGATAACTTCAAGGGGCTGGATATTCTCGTGCCTTGCGCCGGCTTCTGCAACGACAAAGTCATACAGAAGATGGAACTTGAAGATTTCCGCCTGATGGAGCGGATCCACATGGAAGCTCCATGGATGCTGTGTAAATTGGCCTATCCTCACTTGAAAGAATTGAGCCAGGACGGTAAGTATCGCCGCGTCATCTTCGTCTCCTCTGAGGCGGGAACTCGTGGCAATTCCGGGCAGAGCAATTACGGAGCCGCAAAAAGCGGCGTTGTCGGTCTCATGCGGGTAATGGCCAAAGAATGGCTTCGCATTAAAGTCAATTGCAATGCCGTCGCTTATGGATTCGTCGAAACGCGTCTCACACAATCTACCAAGGGCGACCAGATCCTTGGCGCCAATATCGGTATTCCCGAGCAGATGCGCTCCATGGGTGAGCAGTTTATGGTCATGCGCGGGGGCCGGATTCTTACCCCCGAAGAGGCCGCCGGCGCTATTTTCTCGCTCGCGATCCCGCAGGCCGATGGAGTTAACGGACAAGTCCTCGAAGTCGATTCCGGGATCAGCCTCTAAGGCATGTGCTTCATTCTCCGGAACAAAGAAAGGTGGTACCAATGGCCGAAGAAGAAAAAGTCGAAAGCTATAGCATTGCGGGCCTAAAAATCGAAATAAAGAGCTTTGCCCGCGGGTGCACTCAGTGCGGCCGGTTTGGAATGGTGAAGGACAAAGATTACAACACCGAGCGCTGTATTCACTGCGGCACGCTCCAACCTCCTCGCCAGTAAAAGCAGTTCCAAACCTGAAGAATAAAAGGATAGGCGGCCTGAAGAGGTCGCCTGTCCTTTCTCCCGCCGCTGTCCCTCAGTCTCTCCTCTCTCTGAAAACTGAAGCAACTCCGGACTCCTCCAGAATAAGATCTTCATCTCTCAAGAGTGGAAATGCCTTGAGAAAAGTCCTCCGCTAATAGCATTTTTTCATAATCCTGATAATATTATTTTGATGGTCGCGCTATCTGAAAACCGATCTATCTGCCAAAATTGAACAGTGAGAGGATTGCTTCTTTACATCGTGATGGTCCTGTCTGCCGTCTGGTTTGTCACATTCAGACTGGCGGGACTCACTCAACCATCTACCACAGTTGCTGAAGCTGCGCAGTTTCGCCGGCAAACGGCTGATTCCGAAAGTTTCCCATTGATGGACCATTCTCACCGGCTCGAACCGGAAACGCAGCAACCGGAAAGAGCGATTGGCGCCGCTGCCAACCGAACAGATCATGTGACCGATCAAACAATCAGAAGAGATCCACAAATTGTGAAAAGGATCGCGCCTTTCCGCTATCTTTTGGGTGAAGAGCCCCTTGCTGAACCACGGCCATTCAAGATAATCTACGGCATCGCCTCCTGGTACGGCCCCCGCTTCCATGGACGAACGACTGCAAACGGGGAGAGATATGACATGTTTGCCTACACTGCGGCGCATCGAACACTGCCGTTCGGCACCAGTATTCGCGTAACCAACGTGCGCAATGGCCGCCAAACTGTCATCCGCATCAACGACCGGGGACCCTTTATCGACGGCCGCGAAATCGACCTCTCGTATCGAGCGGCACAAGTCCTCGATATGGTCGACACCGGCCTTGAACAGGTCCGCCTCGAGATTCAACGCTCAGGTGACGAATTCCCCCCTCGCTTCACGCTTCCCGCTAACCCACATTGATTCTCAAAAAGACGGCATAAATCGTACTCATTTGCAAACGATATTCGCCCCTTTTGCCTGCATGCCCTGCTCACCGCTTCTAAAGATAACCCTTTGACACGTAAAAGTTTATTACATTCGACAGACGCAAAGGGCCTCTCGGCATAATAAATGCTCTTCTCTCAGGGGGGAGAATACTGCTCGGATGCTGTACGGCCAAGAACACTTTCACGATGAAATTCCTGTTTCCCAAAACACTGTCCAAGCTCACATTGAATGACAGCCTCCTCGGCACCTTCGTTAGCCGGGGAAAGGCTTCATTGTGCGGCGGTTACAGAACCCTGGAAAAGGTGTGGAAGCGGCTTGAATTACACAGGATGAAGGTGCGCCCTGCTTGGTTAAGTTTCCTGAAAAAGGCGTTTCTCGCCTCAGCATGCATACTCTTTGCAGCGGGTGTTCTGTTATGGACACAGAGAAACGTTTACAAATTCGAGAGAGAGACTGTAGCAAGAGTAAACCAATACATGTTCGGCATCGCCGGAGAAAAGGCGCAGTGTATCGAACAATTCGTTCGCGATATGCAGGACTATCTGAGTCTTCTTGCCCGCAAACCTTTCAGCGGTGAGTTCAAGTCAGGAAAACCACTAGCCTATTACGACTATGTTGCCAGCGAGGCTTTACTGGATCACGTGGGAGGCAGAGTCGACTCGATTTATCGGCTTGATAAGACAGGAAAGGTGTTGCATCGGGTGCCCTATCTGAAGAGCGATATCGGAAAAGATTGGTCACAGATGCCGGAGGTCCAATACGTGCTGGACAAGCGGGAACCTCATGTGAGTCAGGTCCTTGAACTCTCTGCCGGAGAACCCGGCTTCTATCTCTATCACCCTGTTTTTGATGAGAAAAATTTCCTGGGCATACTTTGCATTTCGATCCCCTTGGCCTGCCTGAATGAATCCGCCTGCCGCGTCCAAACCGGAGCAGCCGATTCCACCTGGATCATAGATACTCAAGGCATTGTGATCTCCCATTCGAATACAGACCATATCGGCAAGAACATCATTGACATCGAATCCGGCAACTTCGAAAAATCTGATGGTAAAGACTTTCAGGATCTCGTTCAGAAGATGATTAACGGAGAAGAAGGTTTCGGAACCTACTATGCTGTCGGCGCCGGTGGCAAACCGGAAAAGGTGAGAAAAGCCGTCGCTTTCCTTCCCATCAGGCTTCACGACCAGCCGTGGTCTCTCGCCATGACCACCGATTACGAGCAAATAGCCGCTCCAGTGAGGAAAAATACCAGAAATAATTTTCTCGTGGCTTCACTGCTGATGCTGATTGGCGCCGTTGCAGGGTTAATCTTCTACAGAAATCAGAAGCGAAAGGCCGAACTCGAAGTCATCGCCCGCTCTGCTGAGGAACTGCGAATTTCGAACCTGAAACTCATCCATGAAATCGAGCAGCGTAACCAGGCCGAGAAGGCGCGTGAGGAAAGCGAGAGCAATTACCGATTACTGGCGGAAAACGTACTGGATATCATTTGGATAGCCGATCTCGATTTTCGGTTCACCTACATCAGTCCGTCCGTCAAACCCGTCCTGGGCCTTGACCCACAAGAGGTAATCGGACAGATAGTAGAGAAAATCCTGCCGCTGTGCCCCCTTAAAGCAATCAAAGAGATGCTGCCCAACGAGGCCGAATCCGACGTGCTTGATCAAAAGAAAACACGGATTCGGACTGTCGATGCGGAGCTCTATCGGAAGGATGGCTCTTCGATTTGGGCTGAAACAAAAATCAGTTTTCTCCATAATTCGCAAGGGGCTCTCGCGGGATTGATGGGCGTGACGCGCGACATCACCGAAAAAAAACAGCTTCAGCAGCAATTCTTGCAGGCGCAAAAAATGGAGAGTATCGGCACCCTGGCGGGTGGGATAGCGCACGATTTCAACAATCTCCTTGGCGGAATTCTCGGATATGCTTCATTGCTGAAAAGCAGGATCGGCTCGGCGCATGAAGTGTATCCCTATGCCGACACCATCGAGAAAAGTGCGAGCCGTGCGGCGGAGCTTACTGCACAACTGCTGGCCTTCGCTCGAGGCGGTAAATACGAACCGAAAGTCGTATCGATCAATGACATCGTGAACGAGACGCTGGAGATCATTGGCAGAACCTTCGATAAACTCATCCAGATCAAGATCCATCTCGATGAAGAGATCCCCACCGTCGAAGCTGACGTCGGGCAAATACAACAAGTTCTGGTGAATTTGTGCGTGAACGCCCGTGATGCAATGCCCGGCGGTGGAACACTCGCTATCAAGACAAAACGAGACCTGATGGCGCCGGAACATACGGCCAAACGTCCCGCGAAAAAGTCGATCCCCTCGGTCGTTTTATCCGTGTCAGATAGCGGATGCGGAATGGACGCGGCAACCATCGAGAGAATCTTTGAACCCTTCTTTACCACGAAGGAAAAAGGGAAAGGAACCGGGCTCGGCCTCTCTATGGTCTATGGGGTGATCAAAAATCATGGCGGACATGTCCGCGTGCGCAGCAAGCTCGGCAAGGGGTCGTGCTTCGAGATACACTTGCCCGCTAGCGGAAAAGAATTGACATCCACCGCGAGCGCTCCTCAGGAGGTCCGTGGCGGAAAAGAACTGATCCTCGTTGTCGACGACGAGGAAGTCGTACGCTCGCTCGCAAAAGATGTTCTCGAATCCTACGGATATAAAGTCCTTCTGGCACAGGACGGCGTCGAAGCCGTGGAGATGTTCAGAGAGCATGATGGAAGCATCGGCCTCGTGATCATCGATATGGTCATGCCGAAAATGGGAGGACGCGAGACGTTTCAGAGACTGAAAGAGATCAACCCCGGCGTCAAAGCCCTCCTTTCTACCGGGTATGGCCGAAATGGGGAGACCCGCGAGATCATGCGCGACGGCGTCAAGGGCTTGCTCCAAAAACCGTTTCACCTGGAGGAACTGCTCTTGAAAGTTCGCAAAGTCCTTGATGCGTAGCTGCACCTATGGCGCCCGATTCGAATCTGGCAGCTTTACGGCAGGAGGCAGCAATGGGCAGATTGACTCCACTTTTTCTCAGCTTGGTTTTAGCGGGTTTCCTTTTTTCCGCATGCGCGAGTCTTCTTGTCCGAAAACCGAAAACAATTGATGCTGCCGCCGATCCGATTTACCGATTGGATGCCGAGTTGAACGCCGTCGCACAAGCTGAACGGACCGGGAATGATTCTCTTGTGGTCAGATTTTCGAATGTGGCCCTGTTTGATGTCGATGAATATTCGCTTCGGGTTGGCGCTGAGCGAATGCTTGTAGACGTGGTGGAGGTCCTCAAAGCATTCCCCGACTATCTCGTGGTTGTCGAAGGACATACCGACAGCGAGGGCGAGGAAGGCTACAACCAATGGCTGTCCGAAAGAAGGTCGCGTCTTGTTGCTGATTTCCTGGTAAGTCACGGACTTGATCCATACTCTATCCAGGTCGTTGGATATGGGGAGTCACGCCCGTTGACACGCAATAATACTGCAGAAGGCAGGCGGCAAAACCGCAGGGTGGAACTTCACATCCGGCCGAAGCATGCTTCGGCCGGATATATTGCCGACTGAGCACCCTTCGCCTTTGCCCGAAACCTTCCCGAATTTCAATTAGTGACGCAGGATGATGAGCTTCGATATCCGCGCGTTTTCCTTGATCCTGACATCGGCCTGACAGACCTGGATGAGGGTGGAGAGCTTCTGCCCGGGATCCGTGACCAATAGAGTGTTGTGGGTGACCCCGCATTCGATCAGGCGCTCGTGCGGCTGAATAATTGCGAGGTGATGCGGAGGCAGCACCAATTCTTCGCCGTACTCCACAAGAAAATCACCGGCCGCCAGCAACCACCAGCCGTACTTGTCCTCCGGGCGCAGCTTCTTCGGCATCAGCGCCACCCTCTCACCCGGCACATATTCTGTCCCGCCAAAATCAATGCTGCCGGTGGTCGCGACCCGATAAAGA
This sequence comes from Candidatus Abyssobacteria bacterium SURF_5, assembly GCA_003598085.1. Taxonomy (NCBI): domain Bacteria; kingdom Pseudomonadati; phylum Candidatus Hydrogenedentota; class Candidatus Abyssobacteria; species Candidatus Abyssobacteria bacterium SURF_5. The sequence goes on along the minus strand of QZKU01000087.1, from coordinate 15,441 downwards.
GACTTCACTGTCAGGTCGACACTTTCCGAATGAACCTGGATTTTCTCACTGATCAGGTTTTTGAGCTGACGGGCGACCTGGTCGCCTTCAAGAACGTCCATGTGAACCTCTCTTCCCGATTCGTTCTTCTCGCGAATCGCCGGTGGCTTCTACTCTGACCTCGGCTCCTTCACCCGCCTTCAATATCTCCGCAGCGTTGCCGTCTCGAATTCCAACTTCCAGGAAATTATAGCTGCCGAAAAACGCCACCGCCAGCCCGGGCGCCACTGCCGAATAGCTCTCACCTAATCCTTTGATGCAAGCCTCTCCCACTCTAATGACCAGCCGTCCCTCGTCAATACCGGCGAATGCCGCCGCCACTGATCCGCGATCTATATTTGATATCAGATTGCCGAACCTGTCCCGATATACGATTCGCCCCCTGATTCCGCGTCGCGGCTCAATCGCCGGCTCGGGCAGCGTAACATGTTTCATTGAACGCAGCTTCCGCCCCAGCTCCGCCAATGGAACCCCGCGCGAAAGATGCGCCGCAACCGGCGCAAAAATGTCCCTCCCATGAAACGTCTTGCTCCTGTCCTTCAGGAAATACGCCTCGTTGTCGAGGGACCGGATTTCTTTAATTCCCGCGCGAGAACACGCAATCGAGAGTATCCCGTTATCGGGACCAACAAAGAAGAAATCACCGGCCGCAACGCAGATAGCGCGGCGTTTGCCGCCCACGGTAGGATCGACGACCGCCAGATGAATGGCGCCCCCCGGAAAATAAACGTATGAAGAGGCGAGCAGAAAAGCGGCTTGATGCACATTCTGAGGCGCCACTTCGTGGCACAGATCAATCACCGACGCCTCCCGATTTATGCCCGCGATCACCCCTTTCATGACCCCAACATAAGCGTCCGCCAGTCCAAAATCGGTAAGAAGAGTAATGACACCGCCCGGCCGTTCCGATCTGTAAAAAGAACTCGAGGAGGAACACTTGCGCTGCAAATGTCCTCCTCGTCCAGGATTCATGTTTTCGCTCATCGCGCTTGAGAGACAGCAGTTACTCGTGCGCGACGCGGTTCAACTCATCGAGCAAGATATCAACATCGATGCCGTGCGAGCGCGCGCCTTCTTCAATGTATTCAAACGCAGACACGCTGCAACTGGTACATCTTAAACCGAACCGCTCAAAAACGGATATCGTTTTCGGATATCGTTTCACAACCTCTTCTATTTTCATGTTCTTCGTGATCTGTGGAGCGGATATCATGTATTCTCTCCCCCTCTCCACCTTTTATTCTATCTTCACGGGCTCGGTACGGCTATTTGACCGGCGAGAACGGGAGCAACTCCGAATCTCCCTCCGGCAAACTGGGGTTTCCGCACACCGTTACTGTCCGAATCAGGCGTCATCACATCGGCGACGCTGCCGAATTTCTCGCCGGTCGGCGTCAGTTCCGCCAACTGCATACCGTTTTGCTGCAACACGCTGATAAAGACGATCATGAATTTCCTGAGGACATCCTCGTCTTTTCTTGCCAAGACGACCTCACGCAGAGCGCCCAAGGTTGCACCCATATCCATCGGCGACAAGTGCGAGAGAGCGGCTTCTTCTTCCGAGCGATATATTTTGGCATCCGGCGACCACAGTTTCTCATTCATGAAGTTCAGCGCGCTCATCGCCGACTCCTGGTATTTCTGATCTTCAGTCACCGCATACGCGGCCAATAACCCTCGGATCGCCAGCGCCTGAGTAACAAGCTTTCGCGGATCCTCCGAATGAGCGCTCGTTTCCAGATTGTACTCATTGGCGAAGCCACCGTCCGGGAGCTGCAGATAATCGAACAGGAACTCCGCCTGGCGTTCCAGCATTTTCCGCGCACCCTGCCGTATCTCTTCATCATCATGGAACGCGGTGTAGGTGTTTTTCAATGCAACCAGAACCAGACCCGCATCAGCGGCGGCAATCGTCTTGCCTCGCTCGCCATTTGCCCAAGTGGACACGAACGTTTGGCGCACTGGATTATAGTGCATCGCAACGATGTTCTTCAGCACCACGCCCGACAGTCCCTTCGCGCTGTTGTGGGGCTCCGGCGGGAAAAGAGCTCCCTCGGCCGGCGAACCGAAAACCGCGTCCCAGTTATCCTCCACCTTCGGGTCCGAGAAATAATAAAACTCGCTCGCCCCCAGCAGCAGCGAGGCCTGATCAAACAACGTGCTCGTGGGATCAAGTACCGCATACGACTCAGGAATCGGAGGAGCGTCGTCCGGATAGGAAAGATCCACGGCTATCTGACGAGGATAATACAGCAGTTTCGCTTCATAGGAGAACGGGTTCACCTGTCCGAGCTTCTTGCCGTCAAAAGCGGCTTCCGAAATCAGAAAATGCATCTTGTTGACGGCCTCCGCAACCAAAAGCGCTCCAAGATATCCCTCGGTCGCATCGTTGCCAAGCAGGTTCTCCCCGTGCTTCGACCCAAAGAAATATTCCGCCCACAAAGTCTGATTGTAGAGCGCCTGCCCGAGTGCGCCCAGCGAGATCGTCTTGTCGAATTTCTGCGGATTCCAGCGCAACGTGCTGTAATCCTGGAAATTCGGCAGTTGCGTCAATTCGGGATCGCCCGAAGCGAACTCAGCGAACACCGGATATACCCCGGCAGGTGGAGAAGTCAGCCCCGTCCTCTCCTGGACTCGAGCAAGGAAACCGTCATAGAATTCCTTCGGCGAGATACCTTCTTCTTCTGATTGAAGGATGGTACGCCGGGACTGAAGCAAATGCAGCCCCATTCCCGATTCGAACTGCAATGCGCTCATTCCGTACCGCGAATACCAGAAGGAATCCTCTGAAGTAATGGTGACAAGATCCTTATCGGTTGGAAGACCTAATTGTGTTATCTTTTCAAAGAAGGGGACACCGCTGAGGAAAAGCTCGTTGGCGGCATATGCAGCCTTGGCCGTATTGAAACGCGCCTCCGAGACATTCGGGTTCATGCGAGAGGCCGGTTCCACAACAATTACGCTTTGACGGGTCTGCATCTGTTCCGGCAACAGGTCGGGCCGGCCGGAGGAAACTATTTTCCCTCTCGTATCAAGATAGCCGGTAATCGCGCGACCCTCTTCGGCCGAGACCCAGAACGGAGCTTTTGCCCTTTGCCTCGAAACTACTTTCTCCCAACTCTCAGTCGGATCAAACCGATTCAAAGCGCGATCCAGCGAATGGCAGATACCGCATTTTTCCTTGAACAGTGGCTCGCCGGCCGAGGAACTTTGCGCCAGCGCCGCAGGAACAGAAGTGAACAAGAACAGCAGCAAGCACATAAAGATCAAAGTACGCCTGCAAAAACCAAAGCCTGCATGATTATCCATTTCTTTTCCTTCCCCTTTTTGTTTCAGGTCACCCGTCACAGTTCCATCCCGCTCACCTAAACCGAGATGCGAAAAGAACCCGCTTAAAACTCCGCTCAGGCTGTCCCATTTCTTTCGGCGGACTCGCCCAGAAAAGCCTCGCCGTACCCATGTTCCCCGGCGGATGGAAGAGGTAGGACCCTATGTGCGGCATCATCCTATCACAGCGGTAAAAGAATTGTCAAGCCTCTTTTATGAAAACACTTACGCCTATTTCCGCTTCTGCTCCCCATCGACCAATTTCCGCGCCTCGTTCATGACGGTAACCGCATCATTATACGTCGGTATCTTCCCCGGATAGTATCCAAGCACTTCACCATCCGGCCCAAGGACAAAAAGGAAAGGAGTAAACGGAGCATCGAGATATTTGAGGATCGGCTGATCATACGCAAGCCAGACAGGATACGTGATGTCCGCACGCTTGACAATGTGGCTCACCATCTCTTCCTTGCCCCGGTCCAGCGACACCCCAATAACGGTGAAGTCATCGGAAGAATATTCCTTCTGCAGCCTGTTCAGGATCGGGATTTCCATGAGACACGGCGGACAATCGATTTTCCACAGGCTGAGAAATATGAGCTTGCCTTTATAATCGGAGATACTTGCTTGTTTCCCGTCAAGCGTCCTGGCGGTCGCGTCCCCTGGAATCTTGAATGTGTTCTGCGCCAGACCCTGCGCATGCGAAAAAACTATAACGAGAGCAACCACAAATAAAATTATGGATTGTCCGCGGAATTTCCAACACCTCAAGCTCATCCTCCCTTTGGTTTCGCCGAAAAGCCAATTCCCGCGTCCGCCGTGCCCCGGGCGGGGATGTTTCTTCATTTTAGCGTCATCGCTTAAAGATTTCAAGTATACTTGAACCGATCCACACCCTTATGATAGACTGCACCAAAAGCCGTTGATCAACCTGCAGAAATTCAACTTATGAACGTTTTCTTGCTGAAATTGATCCTCATCCTCACGGTCGCTGTCGTTGTCGGCGGCGCCACGTACATCGTTCTGACGATTCTCGAGGCCGCCCGTAAGGATCAAAAAAGCTGAGCTGGTCAGCGACACGAGTCGCCTTGTTCCAAATCTCCTCTATCGCTCGACAAGATCGGTTGAAAGATATCGTTCCCCCGTGTCCGGCAGGATCACCACGATGAGCTTGCCCGAATTCTCCGGCCGCCGGCCGACTTCAAGAGCGGCATGACAGGCGGCGCCCGAAGAGATTCCGCATAGAATACCTTCCTCAGACGCCAGACGACGAGCAGTGCGAATGGCGTCCTCTGTCTTCACCTGGATCACCTCATCAACCGCATTACGATTGAAAACATTCGGAATGAACCCGGCACCGATTCCCTGGATTTTGTGCGGGCCTGGTTTTCCGCCGGATAGTACGGGTGACTCGGCGGGTTCAACCGCAATTCGGCGGATACTTGCCTTCCGCTTCTTGAGAATTTCACCCACTCCGGTTATTGTTCCGCCTGTACCGACACCGGCTACAAAAATATCGATTTTGCCGTCCGTGTCCGACCATATTTCTTCCGCCGTGGTCTTGCGATGTATTTCCGGATTCGCCGGATTATTGAATTGCTGAGGCATGAATGACTTCTTGTTTTTGGCGACAATCCGCTCCGCCTCGGCGACCGCCCCCCGCATGCCGGCGGGACCGGGCGTCAACACGAGTTCCGCACCCAGCAGCTTCAGCAAGGTGCGTCGCTCCACGCTCATCGTCTCGGGCATTGTCAATATCAGCCGGTAGCCGCGGGCGGCGGCAACAAAAGCCAAAGCTATGCCCGTGTTGCCGCTCGTCGGTTCCACAATGACAGTATCCTTATCGATCAACCCCTGCGATTCTGCCGCATCGATCATTGCGACGCCGATTCGATCTTTCACGCTACTTAATGGATTGAATGATTCCAGCTTCGCCGCAATGGTCGCATCGATACCTCGTGACAATCGGTTGATCCGCACCAAGGGGGTGTTTCCGACGGTCTCAGTGATATCATCAAAGATTCGTCCCATTTCCCCTTCCTTCCTTCATGTAAGAACCACCTCCGGCCTGACCTCCCCTATTCCCACCGGACCGACAGTATCCGCACGCTTGCATTCTTCACTAATTCGGCGCTCGTTTTCAGCGGCGCAGTGAATGAACCGGATTCACCAGGCCTTAAAAACGAAACTCTGGCGCTCTCCAGTTCGAGCACTTCGCCCTGTTCATCAAAACTTTCAATCTCCAGCTCGACGGCTTTGGCAACCGTATCACTCTTGTTGATGACCGTTCCCTTCACCTGCACCTGATCCCCACCAAGTTGGACAACCTGAACGTTGAGCACTTCAATCTCTTGCTGGCGCTTCAGCTCCTCCAGCACCAGTTCCTTCTTGTCTTCAGGCAGATCTTCAACGTATTCCGGAATCTCGAATTCCTCGGACGTCTCGGGCTCTGTGCCCGCGGCAGATTGATTCTGCTGCTGGACCTCCTGACGAATTTGCTCCTGGCGTCTCGCTTCAGCCTCGCCCACCGAGATCCACTTGCCATCCACATTCAGGAGACCCTTGGCTTTTTGGTCGGCTTCAAATTTCTCTTCCGCCTCTCGCGCTTTCTTCCTCTGCTCCTCGAGCCGTTCTTTCTCCTCTTTCCACTTCATGCGCAGCTTTTCGTTTTCCTCCGCGTCCGAATATTCCACTCGCTCGATGTTCGCCTTCGAGATCGTAGCCACTTTGTCCTTTTCCCGAATCGTGATATGCGTCGCCGTTTCCTCTTCAATGATGCCGATTTTCGCCGACCCGCTCTTGAAAATGATAATGTCGGCGCTCGCGGCTGAAGAAAAGAGGAATACCAGCACCAGAAACATCGTACTTCTCATGAGTTGCCTCCTTATGTTATGATCGCTCCATCTTCATAACAGGTCTAACGCTTCAAGCTCGGACTGTTCCAAAACTACACGCTGCGCGTCTCGTACGTCGTCTCGCCAAGCCCGATTTGCTCGGCATAGGTGAATTGATGATGCCATTCCACTCCGTGTATCAAGCCGAATTTATCGGCCACCCCAAGTTTGTCCTCCGGGATTATCGTGTTGCAAAGCGACGGTTGGCGATTTATCAAATCGATCGAGGCCCGGTCGGCGGCCACGATATCATCCGACGCCACGATGCCGATATCCGGAACTATCGAAGCATCCGAGCGTCCGAGACAGTCGCAATCGGGAGAGATATCCATTAAAAAATTGATCGCGCCGATCTTGTCCTTCTTGTCTTTCGCAATAGCCCAGGCAAATTCAACCGTCTTCTCCTGCACCGATTGCGGGCCCCCGCTCCAACTGATTTTGATGGCTTCGTGCTGACAGGTGACCACGCATTCGCCGCAACCGATGCAGGACGCGGCGTTCAGAACCGATAACGCCTTGTCCCGCTCCGGCCGCCGCTCGAGCGACAGCGAGTCGGTCGGACACCATTTCACGCACAGACCGCATCCCTGGCATTTCTTCGCAATGATCTCGGGCTTCAGATCGGCATGCATCATCTGCTTGCCGCTCCTGGCGCCAAGTCCCATCCCGATATTCTTCATCGCTCCGCCAAAGCCGAAAAGAACGTGCCCTTTCACATGGGCCGCCGATATCAACGAGTCGGCATGATAGGCAGCCGATCCGACTTTCACCTTCTTGAAATACTTCCCGTTGATCTCAACCTCCACGTAATCCTTCCCGCGAAGCCCGTCGGCGATGACGATAGGGGCATTGACGCTCGCGTAATTGAAGCCGTGCTCCATCGCCAGATTGATATGATCGACGGCATTGGAGCGCAATCCCCGATACAAGGTATTCGCATCCGTCAAAAAAGGCTTCCCACCGGCTTCCCGAACAAGGTTCACGATCCGCCTGATATACAAAGGGCGTATGAAACCCGTATTGCCGCGCTCACCGAAATGGAGAGTGATGGCAACAAGTTCCCCTTTTTTGATATTCTTGAACACACTGAGCTCGGAACAAAGCCGCTCAAGCTTCTCCGGTAAACTGAGGTTCCGGGTCGTGCGCATGTCGCTGAAATATACGATACTCACTGGATTCCCCTTGTTGACATCAACGGTTGTAAAGACCGACGTATTTTATCATAATTTTACTTTGCTCGACAAAAAATCCTCAAGCTTACCGGCATGATTGATATTTCAAAGGACTCCATACTATACTGAAAAAGAAGCCGTGCTTCTCCGTTTACTATTAATGACATCGAAACAGCCGGAGCCGAAAAAAGGTGCCCTCCAAATTCTCCGCCGAGCGAACATCAGCCGATAATCCCGCAGAACGGCCGATTCGAGAACGGCAACTCGCGGCATACCATCGAGCCCTTCACTATATTAAAGGGTTCCGCGTGCTCGAGCTGGGCTGTGGCGAAGGAATTGGATCATATCTGCTGGCAGAGAAAGCAGCCTGTGTCGTCGCCGTCGACTATTCCGAGGAGGCGCTCTATTCCGCCCGCCTCCGGTATGGCGATCGCGGCATAGATTTTCGATTCATGAAAGTACCGCCCATCGATTTCCGAGAAGCATCTTTCGACGCGGTCATCTGCTTTCAGATGATTGAACACCTCGACACGCCGCAGAAACTCGTGGCGGAAGTGCAAAGGGTTCTCGTAAATGACGGCCTCGCGCTGTTCGCCACCGTCAACAAAGAGGAAAGCATCACGCAAAACCCCTACCACCTCCATGAATTCGGCGCCCACGAGCTGAAAGACCTCCTTCTTTCTCACTTCCCGCAAGTCGAGATGTACGGCGTTTTCGGGGATGAGCTCTTTGCGCGCTATTGGGAAAACAACCGCAAGTGGGCCGCTAACTTCATGCGACTGGATGTGTTCGGCCTTGCCAAACACCTCCCCCATAAACTGAAAGCGCCTCTTTTCGACGCCGCCAGCCGCCTCATGAGGACCCGCCTCGAACAGCACGACCCGCGCCTGTGCAGCACGATCACCTATAAAAATTTTGCCTTTCAAGCCGATTCTTTCGAGGGCTGCCTGGATTTTTTTGCCGTCTGTCAAAAATAGCCTTCGTCCTTACATGCCCCCCGATGTTACAATTTTGAATTTTGTCGGTTCAATTTTCGCACTTGCGCTCTTTCTCGGCTGATCCAGATAAGTACTTGCAATAAGTATATTTACGATATAAAAACAGATTTTCCGGCCCAATGGCATAATACGTGCACTTTCAAGCCAATGTCGATAACACTTATTGATTCCTTAACGACCTCGGGAGAGGAAATGCAAAAAAAGTGGAACATTCTGATAATTCCAAACACCTCCGATGAAGGCTACAATATCACGTTCACCGAGTCCGCCGTTAAAACGGGCCTCATCGGCCTCTGCCTTTTCTTGCTGGCGGGTTCCATCTTTTGCGCCGCCTCAATGCATGCCTGGAAAAAAGGCAATCGAAAACAGGTGATCGAATTAAAGAATGAACTTGTTCAACAGGGATCAGAATTGTCATCCCTGAAAAGCGAGTATGCCACTATCATCCTCCTGGAAGAGAAACTGCGGACAATCGCAGGACTGAAACCGCGCCATCCGCAGTTGGCCGAAGCCGCCGCAGGCGGACAGGGAGGACCTGAAACAGAAGAGATGAATCTTTATGAGCCTCAAGACGAGGCGATGCGCTTTCTAGCCGACTTGAAACAAATACCGACGGATAGGCTTCATCAGGCTTTCGTGGATACAAAAGATAGTTTTGCTGAAATTCTGGAAGCGTTCGAGAAAGAGCAAGACCGCCTTTCCAATGTGCCCTCAATCAACCCGGTTTCTCATCCCGATGCGTGGATATCGTCCTCATTCGGATATCGAAGGGATCCCATCAACGGTAAGCGAAGCTTCCACGACGGACTTGATATCGTAGCGCCCAGAAAAACCCCCGTCATCGCGCCTGCCGAAGGAGTGGTCACTTTCGCCGGTTGGCGCGAAGGGCTGGGCAGGGCAATCGAAATTCAGCACGGCTATGGTTATCGCACAATCTACGGCCACAATGACAAGGTCGTTGTCAAGAAAGGCGACTACGTCAAGCGCGGCGACACCATTGCTCTCCTCGGCAGCAGCGGCCGAAGCACCGGGCCCCACCTGCATTACGAGATCCGTCTCGCGGACAAACTCGTGAATCCGTATAAGTACGTCATCGAGTAAGTACATCTCTCCTCTTTATTTCACAAGCCGCGGTGTCATCATCCGTTTTCCCCGTTTTTCAGTTGATTTTTCTCTTGGAAACTGAGAGAATGAACTCCCGCACCATGTCCTCCTGGAGGGAAAGGATGGACCTTTATTACAGGCAACTGCGAAAGATCCTCATTTTCTGCCTTTTTGCCGGAACGCTGACACATGCCCCCTTCCCTGCTGTCGCCCAAACGCGGATCGGAAATATTATCCTCAAAAACGGAAGAACAATCGGAAATGTCGAAATCCTCGAAGAAAGGGACGACCGCATCCTGATTCAGAAAAGCGACGGTCAAAAATGGCTGTCGCTCGCGTTGATTGAAAAAATAGAAGTAATGGAAGAACTCCCCGCGTGGAAGAAACCCGGCACAAATCCCGTTTGGCTGAACCTGTGGAAAACAGAAGAGGGGTCCGTTGCAGATGTGCAGGTCGTGTCCGAGGAGGGAGAGCAATGGAATCAAGTCTCCACAAGATTTTTCCAACTCCACTTCAAGGATTCGGCCGACCGCGAACAAATCCTGAAATTGGCTGCACTCCAGGACAACGTGTTTCGGTTCCTCAGTGAGCGCACGCGACGGGAGATACCTTATCCCATCAAAGTCTACCTCACGCCCGATGACGCCGGGGCACGCTGCGACTTCGATACCATGTCAATCTATATGACTGAAAGAAATCAGCTCGACGGTTTCCTCTCGCTGTACATGCATGAAGCCACCCACCTGTTCAATAAGGGAAGAACGCAGAACTGGTGGTCGGGCGAGTTCATGTGCATCTATCATCATGAGCGCTCCTCCCGCAGGGAAAACGGCGTCTGGAGATTTTACCGGACGGCTGCTGAAAGAGATACGACTCCATGGAATCAGATTGCTGATATCGACCGAGACAAGCTCACCGGCGAATTATGGGACACCAGATTGCGCAAGGCGGCGGGCATCTATTTCTTTATTGAAGAGGCTTACGGAGTCGAAAAGCTGGTGGAGTTCTGGGACAGAAATTGCGATGCTTCCGCGAATGCAAACATTCAAAATGTCTTTGCCGCCGTCCTCTCTAAAGATATAGAACTGCTGCAGAAAGAATATCAGCGCTTCTATAAACTCGATGGATATGGACGGGGTTTGACGGAAAGCGGGCGTCCCGCTCTATTGGAAGATATAATTGCGGAACTTGCCTCACCTGAATTCGAAGGACGCAAGGCCGGAGGCCGCGGATGTGACGGCGCGGCAGAATTTATTACTGAATTCTTCCATGATTATGGCCTGAAACCGCTCCAGGCCGATAACTCTTTCCTCCAGCCCTTTGAATTGCCGTTTGCTGAGTTCGGTGGCAGTTCCTTCTCCCTCGCAAACGGAAAAAATTATGTTGCCTACGAGGACTATCGCCCTTTGGCCGGCGATCAAGGCAGCCTTGTCCGCGCGCCGATCATTTTCATCGGATATGGCATTTCAAGACCGGATTATGATGAATATGCGGTCGATGTGACCGGGAAAATCGTCTTGGTCCTCGAGGGTGCGCCAGATGGATCGGAATTTCCGATCGGCGCCAAAATACAGGAGGCCGCTGCACATGGGGCCGCGGGTTTTCTCTTGATTGATTCACTCGAGCCAACGGGCGAATTACAGCAAAAGTTTGTAAACCCGCTCAGTGCGAGCATTCCCGCCTTTCATATAGCCCGCGAGATCGGGAACGAAATATTGTCCGCGTCTTTCATGAACGTTGACGGCGCCAAGAAACGAATCATGCGGAAACGAGGGCCTTATACATTCGAAACCGGCGTTTCCGCAGCAATGAGCGTGGCCGTGAATCGGAATCCGAAGGCGACCTCTTCAAACGTTGTAGGAATCCTGCGAGGTGAAGAAGACGTTGAACCATCTGACTACTACATCGTGTGCGCTCATTATGACGGCCAGGGAAAGCGTGAAGGAAGTGGATATTTTCCGGGCGCCAATGACAATGCGTCAGGTGTTGCTGCGCTCATCGGGATAGCACAGGCCCTCCAAAGGAAAGCACATGCTCTGGATTTCTCCGTCCTCTTTGCCGCCTGGAGCGGAGAAGAAGCCGGAAGCAAAGGGGCGGATTACTTCTGCCAAAATTCGCCGATCCCCCTTGACCGCGTCCGCGGCGTGCTCTATCTCGATATGGTCGGAGCAGGTTCGGGCAAAATGGTACGCATTCAGGCGTCCGACGAAAGCCATCCACTTTTTATCAGCGCAGAAAAGGCCGCAAAAAAACTGCATCTGACCATCGAGCCGCATACGCAAAAACCGTCTTCTGTCGCTTTTCCTTTCGTACAGCGGAGAATCCCGACAATATCTCTTACCACAGATAACAGGTTTAAGCACACTGAAGACGACATCGTTGAAAAAATGAGCTTCGAAGCATTGGAAAATGTCGTGGATCTCGTTGTTCAGATGCTGATGAACCAGGCAGCTCCCGCATCTCCACAAGACATCCAAGTCGCTCGCCCCTTTGTTCCCCCCACAGTTGCACCTGTTGCTCCCCCCGCCGTTCCTCCCGCCGGCTCGCGGCAAGCGGTTGTCGTGGATTATTCTCCTCACGCTCTGCAATCAGGAAGAAACTTCAACGGCATCTTCGTCGGCGATCCCCGCTGTACGAAGGACTTTATTACGTCCAAGCTCGGAAACCCGGTGGAGGAAACGGAGCACTGGCTGAATTATCGGCCCTCCTTCGGCCTCGACTTCTATCTGGAAAACCACCTCATGGAGATCCGGCTTAATCACGGCTTTAGGGGAGAGATCGATTCACGGATCTCAATGGCGTCTTCGCGCACCGACGTATTTGAAGTGTACGGCTGGCCCGTACGCGAACAAGTCGTGAATGATTTCCTCTCACTCGACCGCGAGCACCGGGAGTTGCACACGAGCGGTAACAGAAGTCTTATTTTTTACCGGAATAAAGGCCTGCTCTTCTGGTTTACTGAAGAAAGCATCGATCAGATTGTCATCCTGCGGAAGCGCTGAAGGGACCCGCGTCTCTTGCCTGCGTCAGTACAGCCTCTGCCGGTATGTTGAAATTCCCGTAAAAGTACAGTATATTTAGGTTGATAGGAAGAGCATATCTCTTAAACACGTTCCTCTCTTTACACAGCAGTTGATTTGCCGCAGGTCACTTTTCACCCGCTTAAAAAGGACTACCCGTTGAATATAAAAAATATTAGGAGATTCGCGAAGCCGGCGCTGCGAGTCGGCATCGGTTTGATTTCCCTCTTCCTGGTCGCCGCGCTATCCCTTTGGTTATTCTTTCCGCGCGAGCGCGTGAAGGCCGCGGTGATACAGGAACTTTCAAATCGACTGAATCAGGATGTCACCGTCGAAGACATCTCCGTCGGCTTTTATCCCGATGTCGAACTCGTCGCAAAAGGAGTCAGGATAAAAGACCGCGACTCCGGAACCGAGTTGATCTCGATGAAGAGAGTCTACCTCGATGTCAGCATCTTTCAGCTCCTTCAGCGCAATGTGATGCTCGAGGATATCGTCGTCACTTCGCCGGAACTCCACCTGGTCCGCGAGCCGGAAGGACAATGGAATACGCAAAAAGCCTTCAAGAAAATGAAAGGCTCCGGCCAACGAATAGAAACGACCGAACAAATCAAAATCAGCCCTATACGCATCCGCAACGGCTCAATCAGAATCAGTTCGCCCGCGGCTGAGCTTTTGATCGAAGATATAAATGCAACATACGATATCGCCGGCCGCCAGATGCTCATCGCATCGGCAAAGATACAATTACCGTTTCTCTCCGCGCATGCGACAGGAACCATCAGCGAACTTGCCACGCCCGATCCTGTCCTTGCTCTTAACGCGGAGGGCGTTCTGATGAGTGAGGGCCCCCTTGCGCGGCTGAAACCTCGCGATGCAGACACCATTCAGCCGGTTGCGGAATTTCACCTCGAGGCGTCCGGCAAAAGCAGAAACGTTCTGCTGAGTGCCGCCTTTTCATGCAATCCTGAGCTGACGAACGGGGCGCAGACCACGGGTACTCTGACGGGAACACTACGGCCTTCGGAGGGTTTATTGCAAATATCCAGTCTAAATGCTTCGATAGGAAAGAGCTCTGTATCCCTCGCAGGCTTGTGCTCCAGAATCTGGTCGAAAGAAAGAGAGGCGCATTTCTCGGGCAAAGCATTCTGGGCGGTAAAGGAATTTATGGCGGCAACAAAGATGCGCCCAGCTTCCTCATTCGAACCCGAAGGGACCATCGAAGCCGCGCTCAACATTACGGCCACCATGAAGCAGGTCGAATTGCAGTCCGACATGGACTTGCTCAACGCCGGTCTCACTATCCCGCGCCTGATGCGTAAAGAACCCGGCGCCCCCGCGCGCCTGAAAATCGACGCCGTTTTCACTCCCCCAGGTGAACTCGTGATCAACGACTTTAATTTCGCTGTCGGTAATGGCAATGTAACAGGGGAAGCAAGGTTTAACCCGTCGACCGAGCCATGGCTGGATGCGTCGCTCGAAACCGGCGACTTTCCCCTTGAGCAACTGGACTTGGTTCCTGCGATCTCCTTTGAGGACGGAAAGCTGGCTATGCAGGCAACAATAAGGGAAAATCAGCCGGCCTCACAGAAGATCGCCTTTAAAAGCGAGGGATCCGTCGAAAAAGCGCAACTCTCCGCCAAATTTCTGGCTCAACCGGTTCGCGATCTGGATGCTTCCTTTGCCCTCACCGAAAGCAAAGCAGCAGTGAACGCATCGACTTTTTCTTTGGGGAACTCCACTTACCATGCCGCCGCGGAGATCGCCGACCTCGATGAGAGACACCTTACCGGCTCGCTGAGAACCTCAGTGCTGGATCTCAACGAGATAATTGCGCTCATCTCAAAGAGAGATGACGAGACCTCGAATCACAACAGCTCTGCTCCCTCCAGCAACCTCTCGCTGGAATTGCTCGTCGAGGCGGACTCGGTATACGCGGGCACAGCGACCACCGGACCTATCTCCACCACATGGACGTATTCAACCGGCCGGCACAGTTTTGATCCTCTCATGCTCTCGTCGTTCGGCGGAACAATTGAAGGAAGATTTGATGTCGACACCACTGGCGGCGTCCCCGCCTGGAAAGCAGATGTCTCCGGGCGCGAGATGAAGCTGGAGCAGCTCGCCGCTCTGTTCAATCCGGAAAAGACAGCAGTAACGGGCAGCGTTCATTTGAACGGAGCATTATCGGGCAATGCCGCCCGTGACGTGGACACTTTCCTGAGCAGCGTGAACGGAACCGTAGACGTCAATGCGACCGACGGCCAAATCAAGCAATACGCGATGCTGAAGAATATTTTCCTCTTGATGCAGGTCCCCCTCGGCACCATGCTCATTCCCGGCATAAGGGAAACGATAATCGCGAATACGCTCATAGACGCAATCAGAACAGGCGGCCGCTCATTGGACCCCACGAATATCACCTATGATAAAATTGAAGGCTCCTTCACCCTGACAAATGGGATTGCTCATTCAGACGACCTGCGCCTCGAGACAGGCGTTGCGCACCTTTTGTTCAGCGGAGACGTCGATCTCCCACAGAGCCAACTGGATATGACCGTCAGAGCCACACCGCTCGGATCAATCGGCTCGATCATGGGCAAAATACCTATTGCCGGCGATCAGCTGCAGAAGGCGAAGGACACCGTCTTCTCCACCGATTTCATCGTCCGGGGACCGCTCTCCGATCCCAGCGTCAAATTCGCCGCGGCGGAAAAACTGCTGGGAAAAGACCAGGATTGACTCGCTGCTGCGCTGGAACGCCTACTTGCCTGCTCCATCGCCCCGCCTCCCAGCGATTCCGCAAACCGGGTGGGGAATTCCCACATAAGTTCTTGAGTTGCCTTAAGTAATCCCACCAGCAGATTTCTTGAGCAAAGTCGCGATC
>QZKU01000086.1 GCA_003598085.1 Candidatus Abyssobacteria bacterium SURF_5 | reverse complement strand
TACCGCACATTTGAAACCTTTTCGCTTGCCCTTTATCACGTGCTCGGAGACCTTCCTATGCCACAATTAACCCACAAATTCTTGTGAGGAGCTACTTTTCTTTTTTAATTTGTATTTCTTGATTTTCCTATACAGCGTCACCCGGTCGATGTTCAGCAGCCGGGCGGTTTGCGTGATATTCCATTGAGTTTCTGTAAGGGTGTTGAAAATATGCTCTTGCTCCATGTCTTCCAGCGAGCGCCCAATTGGAGTATGATTCGGCCTGGAGGCGCTAAACGGGAAATGTTCTTCCTTGATGCAATCGGATTTGCAGACCACCACGGCGCGCTCTATCGCGTTCTCCAGCTCACGCACGTTGCCCGGCCAGGTGTAGCCCGTCAGTTTTTCCAGCGCTTCATCAGCTATTTTCTCGATGTGCTTGTTTGTGGTCTGGGCGTACTTCTTCAGGAAGTGTTCCGCCAGCAGGGGAATGTCCGACGGGCGCTGCCGCAGCGGCGGAATCGTCACCGAGAAGACGTTCAGGCGGTAGTAAAGATCAGAGCGAAAGACGCCGGCCTCGACAGCCGCCTCAAGATCCTTATTCGTGGCGGCGATCAGCCGAAAATCAACGGCGATCTCTTTTTCCCCGCCGATTCGCCTGATCTTTTTTTCATCGAGAACACGCAGCAGGTCCATCTGCATTTTCTGACTGATATCACCGATTTCGTCAAGAAAGAGAGTTCCGCCGTCCGCAAGTTCGAATTTCCCTTTGCGCTTGTATTGAGCGCCGGTGAAGGCCCCTTTCTCGTGGCCAAACAGTTCGCTTTCAAGGATGCTCTCGGCGAGGGCGCCGCAGTTAAGGATGATCATCGGCATATAGCGGCGGCGGCTGTTGGAATGGATAGCCTTGGCAACTAGTTCCTTACCGGTTCCGCTTTCGCCGCGAATAAGAACGGAGGTCTCGGTGTTGGAAACCGTTTCTATTGATTCGATGACCTTCTTTATGCCTTCGCTGGCGCCGATGATATTATGACTGAGGACAGACTCGTCGATACTCTGTTTCAGCCTCGAATTCTCAACGGCAAGCGTTTTCTTTTCAAGAGCATTTCTTATGAGATGCCCCAGGTGCTCAGGGTCAAACGGCTTGGTGAGATAATCATAGGCCCCCTGCTTCAGGGCTTCCACTGCAGAGTCGACCGAGGCGTAGGCGGTCATGATGATGATGATGCTGTCCGGGTTGATTTCCCTGATCTTCTTTTGAAGCTCGAGCCCGCTCATACCCGGCATCTTCACGTCGAGAAGATAAATGTCCCACTCCCTCTCCGTCAATTTTGCGAGCGCCTCCTTTGCGGTCGAAGCCGTTCCAACGGAATATCCGTCGTCGCGAAACCAATCGGAAAGCGACCTGACAACGATTTGCTCGTCATCAACGATCAGGATTCGAACATTATCTTTTTCCATCATCAGTATCCTACGACGTATCTCCTGTGAGTGTCAAGGACCGAAAAGCTTTTGCCTGCTCGGCTTGTTCCCTCTCCCATCGAATGCAAATCAATGCTTCTTAAAAAATTTCCCATGCTGAATCTGCTTCAGACTCGCTTCGAAGTCGAAGCCCACAAACACCGGGCATCGCTCGTTATGACAGCGAACGCATACTTTCTTGTCCGGAAGGACAAGCCCCTTATGGACGCACTCGTCTCTACAGTCGCAGATATCGAGGACTTTTGCCTTCGCCATGGCTTCAACGTAGCTGTATCCCCAGCCGTGGCACATCTCGCACTGCACTCCTTCGAGTTTCTCGCTTGCCGGATCATTCATTTTGTATCCGCCAGGGGCATTCAAGCCGGTGGAGTGGCATTCGAGACACGTCTCATCGTGGACGGGGTCCTTTGAGAACTTGCGCGCCAGCGGCGTCTTAAGAACAGAAAAAGCGTTAATGTGCTTAAGAATGACCCATGAGGGTTCCGCCTCGTCGGTTTTCACATGACAGAACGTGCACTTTTCCTGCCCGATATACTGGCATTTGGTTTCCGTCTTGCCGTGTTTGATCATCTTGACGGCTTCTTCAAAATTGAAACCATGATACACAGGGCATTCCTCATTATGACATTTGCGGCAGGTCTTCTCCGTCGGAACAATCAGCCCTCGCCGCGTGCATTCCTGCTCGTCCAGAGAATGAGTTTTCGGCAGCGCGCGCGCCATTTCACTTCTGTAAAGGTTTCCCGGCCCATGACACATCTCGCACTGGACACCGTCAAGATCGTGTTCACTGCCGGCCTGTTCCGCGATTATGGGATCGAAGGCGGTCCCGGTCATGTGGCACTTCAGGCACTTTGGGTCCTCATCCGGATGTTTGGAATACTTTTTTGCCTCAGCGGTGCGAAGAGCGCTGAGGGCGTGCGCGTGCTTCGTGATCGCCCACGTCTTCAGCGAATTATCGAGGCGGACATGACAGAAAGCACACTTCTTGACTCCCACATAGATGCATTCTTCTGCCTGCTTTGCCTCGACCGTAGTGTCCTCTGCGACCGCCGGCATTGAAACTGCAATGATGACGAAAGCAAAAAATGCCGCAGCTGCCATGCTTTTAGTACCCATATTGCACTTCCTCCTGCCCGAGAGCAGCCTGTCCTTTCTGGGGGTGTTTACCGATACGAACCGGCGTTACAATTTGCAAGTATCATCTTCAGCAGCGTCGTCAGAATTGCCGCTGAACATATCGACAACCGCTCGTGCAACCGAATAGGTGACACTGGTAATCAACACTATGATGACGGCGTAAAAGACGCCGAAAAAAATCATATGGCCCGTGTCCCAACTGAATTCAAATATTGTCGGCCACATATTTCCACCTCTTCTTCCTCTGCAGGCTCCGCGTTCAATTCCGATTCCCGCGGAAACAAATGCAGATATCGGTATGCGAACGAATAGAGAATCACGCCATACCCGAGAATTGCCGCGACCACGGCCCATTCCTGCCAGGTTGGCGTGTAGACGACGAACTTCTCAAACGGCAGCACGGGAACCGCAAGCGATTGCACCGTGGTCGTAAACCTGTTAATTACAACCCCAAAACAGGTAAACAGGCAGCCGGTTACAAGCCAAAAGTCATTGTTTCTCGCCTTCGGCATCAGCAAGATGATCGCGGGAACCAGGCCGAATATATAGAGTTCCGAGAAAAGCAGCCACATCCCGTATGGAGCCCGGTAGAAATCGGCGAATGTGAATCCTTTTTGGGGAGCGGTGACATTGGCCCAGTAAATCGTGTCCGCTGCCTTGAAAGCGAGGTACACAACGAGCAGAACCGCCGAAATCCAGGCCAACCGCGACAGAGTAGAGCGGCTGACGAGTTTTCGTCCGGTTACTTTCTGCGTAGTCCATACAACCAGGGTAGTGAGCGCTGGTCCCGAGGCGATTGCCGAAAGGATGAACAAGAAGAACGTCCACGGCCAAATTGCAACGCCCGCTCGGGAAGCGAAGGGACGCGCGTACAGGACACCGAACATGCCTCCCAAAGACCCCTGATGGAAGAAAGACAGAAAGGTCCCGACCAAAGCGAAAACGACCATGATTTCATGAAGGTGCTCGCCCAAACGTCTCAGCAGAGGGATCTGCCGCACTTTCTCGTTTTCAGTGATCAGGGGCAAGAATTCAATGGAAAGGACGAACAGATATATCGTGATACAAAAAATAACTTCCGTCAACATCGAGTGGACGTTTGCGTGCCAGAAGCTGAAATACCCGCGCAAGGGTTGGCCGATGTCAATCGTGAGCATCCCGATGGCGCCGCTGTAACAGATAAACCCTATCACGACCGCGGCGCCGATCAGTTCCCGAAGCGGCTTCATCCCCAGCACATAGTAGAGAAACCCGCCGAAAAAGGCGCCGGCCCCCAATGCGATAACGGCGAGATCGACGCTGATCCACAGGCCGAAAACAAAATAATTGTTCATCCCCGTCTGATTCAGCCCCTTGAACAGACAGATGAACGCGCCATACACGCCCCACAGAAGCAGCAAAACCCATGGGAACAGCCACAGAAAGAATTTTCTTGACGAACATCTTTCCAGCTCAGGCAGACTTTGTGTCGAACTCATCTTGATCCTTTACTTTCCCCTAACCGCGGCTAATGGGCGGAATGAACACCGGCGGCGTTATTATCAGACCATCGTTTTATCCAGTCATGCGAACTCAGATAATAAACTTTCGGCTCGCTGTGCAATCGCTCAAGCAGCCGGAACGCGCGAGGCGACTTTACCAGGCGGCTCACCTCATGCTCAGGATCATTCAAATCTCCGAACTGCATTGCCCCCACCGGACAAGCCTCAACGCAGGCCGGCACATATTCGTTCTTTTCCAGCTTGGCCCTTCCCTGCTGATGGGCGAGATCTTTTACTTTAATATAGCGATGGGAGCAGAAGGTACATTTTTCAACGACGCCCCTCATTCTGGGGGCAACATCGGGATTTAAATAAAGTTTCATGTCGGCCGGCCACACCGGATCCCACCAGTTGAAACAGCGCACCATGTACGGACAGGCTGCCATACAATAGCGGCACCCGATGCAGCGCGTGTTGATCTGGTCCACTAATCCGGTGCTCTTGTCGTAGTTGGTGGCACTGGCGGGACAAACCGACACGCACGGGGTGTGGCGGTCGCACTGCATGCAGGGACGCGGGAAATAGGCCACGCGTATGTTCGGATACTCGGCTCCATTAGTGACCCTATAGATTCTCAGCCACGCCATGTTGCGGGACTTATCGCTTTCATCCGGGCGGAACGGTACGTTGTTTTCCATATGACAGGCGACGGCGCAATTGCCGCAGCCCGTGCACATGTCCACATCTATTGTCATTCCATACCGGACCTGTGTCTTCTGGGATACTTCCATCGCCTTCCTCACGTCTTGACTATCTTTCCCGGTGTTATTCGCCACAGAGGCAACCCTGTTATGCTGTCTTTTTTGACGACAAGCAACCGTTTCGCATTCACTCCCTTGCCCCGGAGAAATTTGTCAAAAGCTGTGTGACCGAAGCCAAGCCTGATCAGCACGACCCCCTCGCGCACTCCCTCGTACAGGTGCAGTCTCACGTGAACCTTTGCGGCTGGAGATTCAAGAACCACGCGGTCCCCCTCCGCGAGATCGTGGTACATCGCCGTTATAGGATTGATTTGGACGAACAGGTCGTTCTCCTTCAGCACGTTCTCGTCGAGCTGCTTCATGAGGAAAGGCGGAGTCCCTTTGCCGTCGTCACCCATGAGCAGCATATCCTCAGTCATGATAGCCACATCAAAGCCCTTTGGCTGATTATCGGGCTTTTCGTAATGCGGCATGTATTTCTCGTCGTCTTCGATACCAAACATCGACTGCAGGGTCCGGCTGTAAAACTCGAATTTGCCGCTCGGCGTTTTCAGAATATTTCGTAGATCGCCATAGTTGTAAGCGGTATCGAACCAGCAATTCTGCTGCTGCAACTTGTCCCACATCTCCGAAAAGGAAGAATATGACGGCTCACCAAATTGCGCATCCCCCTCAATTGCATGGAGGTCCGGCGAATCAATGACGCCTCTTCCCGACTCAAACAGCCCGTGTGCGCGCTCCCGCAACACCTCCTGCATGTTCGCCCAGCGAAACGACTCGGCGATTGTCCCACCCAGTTTCTTCGCGGTCTCGATCACGATATCGCCCGCGCTTCTCGTTGTGTAAAGTGGGGCGACGACGGGACGGTTCAGATTATAGACGGCATACTGCAGTTCGGGCGCAGCCAATTGATCGTCCCACCGCTCCAGACGTGTCGATAAGGGAAGAACCAGGTCGGCATGGGCGGCGCTCTCATCCATGTAAGAGGAAAGGCTTACGATATAAGGGATCTTCTCAAAGAGGCGAGCAGCCAGTTGCTGCTCGGGCAGCGAGTAAAGCGGGTTGGATTCGTGCACGATGAGCAATTGTAAGGCGGCATCGTTCACGCCCGGAAGCGCCGCTGCAAGAGAAGATCCTTTGCCGGTTCCATCAAGCGCGCCCGCCGCATATCCGCGCGCCGCTTCCTCGTCCATCAGAACATCAGGCAGAGGATTCAGGGGCACGGATGATTTCACCAATACGCCACCCGTCTTGTTTATATTGCCGGCCAGAGCGTTTAGGCTGTGAATCGCCATCAGTTCATAGATGCCGTTGAAATGATCTCCCCTGCCGCCTCCTCCGACGGCCAGAGGATGTTCCGAAACGGCGAACCGATGTCCGAGCATTTCAATATCCTTGACAGACACGCCGGTTATTTTTTCAACGGCGGGAGGAGAATACTCGCCAAGCACCAGCGACTTGAAACCGCGGTGCATCTTTCCGGCGTCGTCCTTCCAATCTTCGAATCCAAAGCAGTGTTTGCTCACGAATGCTTGGTCGTACGAGCCTTCGCTTATCATCACGTGAGCGATTCCCATGGCCAGCGCGGCTTCGGTGCCCGGGGCAATCGGGATCCATTTCGCGGCTTTTGAAGCCGTAGTTGAGAAATTGGATTCAATCTGTACGAGTTCCACCGGTCGGGCTCGCTCCCTGTACCATGAGTCGACGGCGCCATACATCCGGCCGCAGGTGCCCCATCCTTCAAGCAAAGAGCACCCGAAACTGAGGAGAAAATCCGCCCCCTCAAAATCGTACGCGGGCAACGCATCAATACCCTGCATAACTTTCATCAAAGCGGCTCTTGCATCCTTGCCAGAATCCAGTTTCACAAGATTTCGGGAACCGATCGCCTTGAGGAAACGATCAAGCAGTTCATTGGTTGTTCCGTCGGCGCTATTCGTGAAACAGGCGATCGCGTGCGATTGCGCGGCGGACCGGCGCTTCTTAATAGAATCCGCGAATTCAGCGATTGCCTCTTCCCACGAAAGCTCCTCCCATTTGCCTTCCCCGCGCGAACCCGCGCGCCGGAGCGGCTGCCGGACGCGCGCCGGTCCATAGACCATCTGAAGCGACGAGATCCCTATGGGGCAGATGAAGCCCCGGTTCACGGGATGGCGCTTGTTTCCCTCTACGCGCACCATCCGCTCGTCAACTTTTCTGACTATTATCCCGCAGCCTCCGCTGCACATGCCGCAAATACTATTGACTTGAGAAGGCTTTCCTTGGGCCGGCGCCGGCACCCACGGCCAATTCTGCGTCCATCGGGCCAGATCCCTTGTGAGATGCCAGGGGGCGGGAGACGTCATCAGCCCCATAGTTCCTCCCCCGGCAAATGCAAGCGCCTTGAGAAACGACTTGCGATTTATCTTCATGTTTATCGTTCCCCCAAAATGAAAATCAACAGCATTACTTATGGCAGATAAAACATGCCGTGCTTGTTCCTCTGGCGCGGTGGCAGGCGGCGCATTCATCCATTCCCATAGTGCCCCAAATGTTCTTCTCTTTCTTCCCGATAACGGTGTTCAGCGTTAGTGATACATCGGTATCATAAACAACATAGCTATACTTCGTAATCCTGTTGGTAAGGTACTCGACGGCGCTCCGAGAGAGCCCCTGCGGTCCATGGCAGGTCTCGCACGAAAGTTTTGCTCCGCGCACATGAGACGAATGTGAAAACGAGACGCATTGAGGCTGCCGGAAATACAGGCCCCACTCGACTTCCCTGTTCTGCTGAATGAAATCCATCACCAGCTTCTTTTCTTCTTCCGACTCTCCAAGGACTTCGCTATGGCAGTTCGCGCAGACCTCCATCTTCGGTATTCCCGACCAACTGCCGTCATCGTAAAAGAAATGACATGTATCGCAAGAAACTCCGACGTCGTCCCCATGTTTGGCATGATTAAATCCGACCGGCTGCTTCTGGCGGTCATACACCAGCAAGGGCGCCGCAAACTTGCCCGCGAAATGGAAGAGAACAAACCCCGACAGAAAGATCAGCAGTATGATCGTCGAATCTTTACGCCTCTTGAAGTTTCTCATCCGGACTATCCTCGTGTCCCCTATCAGGAGCCGCACTCTTCACATTCTTTAAGGAACGGCGGCGCGACGCCGATTCTACTCTCCATTTTCACCGCGGCCGGAAGGTCGCTCAAAGTTCTGTCCGATACGCAATGCGAACGCCAACAGGCCCGCGGCTACACCGAATCCGGCCAAGGCTCCAATCGACCAGAGTGCAATGGTTCTGATGCGGCGCAGATTCTCAAAATTCTGATCAGTGCCATCCACGTGAATGTGGGCCGAGAGGATTTCGGGCGAAGGATCCGGATGACAATTCGCTTTGCCGCACGTTTTTTCAAACTGTGACAAATGAATGGACGATGCGGGATTATTCGCCGGCAGAATATCATGATATCCATGACAACTGACGCATGTGGCGACGGCTACGATTCCCAAGTCATTTCCCACCCCATGATCGCTCTGTTTGAAGGTTGAGACCTTATTGGTAAGGATATTGTACTTGCTCATCCGCGTCACATCATCATGACAACCGGCGCAGGTGTAAGTTACTTTGAATGCAGAAACCGAAGACTCCGGGTTCCATGGAGCCGCTATCGTATGCTCGCCATGGCAGTCGCTGCAAACCGGCACGTCCAGGACACCCTGCTGAAAAGCCTCGCCATGAATGCTGCCGCTGTAGATGTTGTATTCGACTTGATGACATTTTCCGCAGGTCGCCGGCTGATGCGGTTTCAGATCGGCATCGCCGTTGGCCTGAATGTCATGAACGCCATGACAATCAGTGCACACCGCCGCCATGCTCGCCACTCCGTCTTGAAAAAGCGCCTTCCCGTGAACGCTCTGTTCGTATTCGCTGTATGGTTGCTCGGCATGGATATTATGCTTCAATACCATCTGCATATTGTCGTGGCAGACTGCGCAGGTCCGGGGTATGTTGAGGCGGTTTATCGTGGACTCGGGATCTGACGCGGGCTTGATATTGTGTTTTCCATGGCAGGCAGAGCATGTCGCCACATCCTGATCGCCACTCTCGGAGGCCCGCCCGTGCACGCTGGTCTTGTACTGCTGCATCGGAGTGAAATTGGGAGCCCCCTCCGGATTTCCCTTGTAGTGACAAGAGGGGCAGTTCACCTTAGCCAATTCGCGTGGATGCGGATTGTTGTCCTTTTCGACGGCATCTGCATGGCAATCGGTGCACTGGAGACGCCCGTGTATCGAGTTGGCAAAGACAGTCGGATCAACGAATACCAGGTTCTTCCGTGCTACCGCCTCGTCCGCATGACACTCGAGACAAGCCTGATCTTCCGAAGGACGGGCCGGCGCCGCCGAAAAAACGTTCGCCGGCGCAAGCCATATTGCCAAACTAAGCACCGCCCAAATAATACGTCCTCTCATGGCAGCAGATCACCTTCTCCGAAGCCGGCCGCATCTTCGGTCCCCACAATGGAATGCTCGTTCTTGTGCGCGGGCGCTATCGGCAGAGTTATCTTAAATTCGGTACCCTCATTGACAACGCTCTTGACCGAAATGGCGCCGCCATGCCTCTCGACAATCGAATGAGCCACAGCCAATCCGAGTCCTACCCCGTTTCCCTCTTCTTTCGTGGTGAAAAAAGGCTCGAAAATGTGGCGCAACGTCTCCTCCTCCATCCCTATTCCGTTATCCTGCACGGAAATCTCTACCGCCTTCACAGCCGCCAGCCACCGACAGCCGACCCTGACAACGCCGTCTTCGGCGACTGCATCGCAGGCATTAATCAGCAACGCAAGCAGAACCTGTTTGATTTTCTGGGAGTCGCAGCTCACTGCGGGGATGCCCTCGCTCAACTCGAACTGAAGCTCAATATTACGGATAGTCACGAGGTGCTCGACGAGGCGGACCGACTCCCGGATTATCACGCAAATATCTTCAGAAGCAAACATCAAATCGGACTGCCGCGAGAACTGGAGCAGATTCTTGACGATGTCGCCGCAGCGCAAGGCTTCGCGCATCATCATGGTGATGATCTCCCTGCTCTTGGCGTAGCTGCTTTCTGAAAACGTGTTGTTGTCCATTCTCTTGAGGAGAAGCTTTGAATAGGCAACAATGCCTGCCAACGGATTATTCAGCTCATGAGCCACGATGGCCGCCAGGCGCCCGATCGAGGCCAGCTTCTCGGCCTGCAGGATCAGGTCGTTCGCCTTTTGCAGCTCATTCGTCTTCATGGCGACGCGATCCTCGAGCGTTTTCGTCCATTCGGTTATCTCGTCCTGCGCTTTCTTGAGGTCGCGCGTCATTTTATTGAAAGAGAGCGCAAGCAGTCCCAGTTCATCAACGGATTTCGTTTCGATGACGTAATCCATGTCCCCCATCGCGATGCGCTTCGTCCCCATGATGAGCTTCTTTACCGGCCCGTAGATCATGAGCCACACAAATCCCGCCGACACTCCCGAGACGGCAATCATGACTACAAGCAGGTTCAGCGCGATATTCCTTTGATACTGCGAGATATTTTCGTCCACTTTCGCCAAAGACAAGTTGATATCGAATACTCCCAGCACTTTCTTCGTCTCGGAATGCACATGACACGGAGCCGTATAGCAATCGGGTTCGTTTTCGATCGGCTGGATGAGTCCCAGCAGCCTTTCTCCGCCGTTCTCGCGGAAAATGCGCGCGCGGTCGGGACGCGATAGCTTGACCAGCGGTTGTTCGTACGTGTGGCAGGCATAGCAGGCTTCGGCTTTCTTGTCGACGAAGGTATTCACTTCGTTTTCGTCAGTGGAAAAGGTAATCTTGCCCTCCTTGTTCAGGATGCGGATGCGCCTGATGCCGGGTTCGTTGCCGATCTGCTTGATCATGTGATATAGCTCATCCCTGCCATTGCGCAGCATTGAGAGGCGTGTGCTGCGCTTGACGATGTCTCCAACTCCCTGCGCGCTCGTTAGAACGAGCCCTTCCAGGTGCCGCCTGCTGTTTTGCACGTTGATATACCCGAACACGCCGAAAATGAGCACAACACTTCCGACCACGCAAACAATGAGTTTAACGGCGAGGCTGTTCGAGACGCTGAACAATTTTGTGACGAGGCTCATCCTACCGCCTTGTCCAGGGTGTTTGTTGTCGCACAATACGGTCCTGCGGTGCCGCCGTTCCACGAGGTAAGGCAGGTGGGCATTTCGCAAAGAGGGGTTAGGATCTCCACCGCCACCGTTCCCGGTTTTGATCCTAGACCAATTTTACTACATGTCGCCACCTGCGGTCAAGCAATTTCTCGGGGTGTTTCCAGAGGAACCGGGGTCTCAGGCCGCCGTTACGGCGTCATGACCGGGCGCCTCTCCGGAACAAGGTACCGCAGGGACTCTTCTGTTTCCTGCTCGGTTTCCTCCGGGAATACCGGCAGGTATTTAACAGCCGCTCCAAACAGCGCAAATCCCATTGCAACCAGGAAAACAGTCGCTCCAATTTCCATCCACGAAGGGAAATACTTGACCCCGGATGAACTGATCATACCGGTGATGCTCACATTTAACCTATTGATTACAAATCCGGTGACGACCATCACCGAAGAGATGAACAAGCCGCTCTGGGTCTCGCGGATTCTGCTGACCGCCAGCATCCCCAGCGGAGCCGCCACTCCCAATCCCATTTCCAGAAGAAACATTTTGCTCTCGTGACTGCCGTCGAAGAGGAGCTCGATTGCGTCGCGGTTAAACAAATCCTTCACCTTGAGCACGCAGTATACCGCGAGAACAACCAGAACAGCCCGCCCCACTCCCGCCAGCAAGTCCAGTTCCAGGCGTTTATTGAAGGCGCGCCGGCTGATGTAGGACTCCACAATCACCATGGAAAGGCCGGCCGCAATGGCGGATGTAATGAACATCAGCGGCAGTATCGGCGTATACCATAACTGGTGCAGCCTTCCGGGGACAATAAGGAAAACAGTCCCCAGAGAAGATTGATGAAGCGTCGAGAGAATGAATCCGGCAATAACCAAAGGAATGGTTATCGACTTCACGATCCGCAATGGTTTCTCCCATTTCAAGCGTTTGAAAATCATCGGGCTGAACTCAAGCGCGAGCACGGTCGTGTACATCATGACGCACAACGCCACCTCGAACATGACTGAATGGTGATTCCAGAACCTCATGGGATGCCAGATGCGGTACGGACGACCAATGTCGTACATTAATCCGGCGCTCACAAGATTGTATCCCAGAAACGCGCTCAATACAGTGGACGGCACTATGGGCTTGTATTTCTTCATGTTGAACAGATGAACTACGAGGGTGATGGTGAATCCACCGGCTGCCAAGCCGACACCGCACAGAACGTCGAAACCAACCCACAGGCCCCATGGAACCTTGTCATTCAGATTCGTTGATGCTCCCAGGCCCTTGAAGAAGCGAATATAACTGACGTATAAGCCCATCAGGAATATCAGCGCGAATACACATCTCCAAAAAGTTATCTTCGGTATCCATTTGCGATTCATCTCTTCCGCCTTTCCTGCCTGCTTTCGATCCAGGTATGCGTATGAATGAAAAAGGCTATTTCTTCCCAAATCGTCCGAAGAACCCGGAACGAGTTGTTGGCTCGCCCGCGTTCCGCTTCCGTTCAGCTTCCTCAATGCGCTCGTCCTGCAGAATGATGCGCCGGTTGATGATCCATGCGACTCCCCCAAGCAGCGTACCGCCGACCAGCACAAAATCGGGGATCTTTGAGAGGACATTCCACGTCAAGAGCGGGAGCGGCTTTTCGATCAGGTTCGATTTGAAGCCAATCCGCCCGAAGGGAACTGCAGCCAGATAGAGCATCGAGGTCCCCCCCACTTCGTGTTCGCCAAAAATATGCGAATGATATTGATCAGGGTTCTCGGCGATTCTCTTCCGGGCTTCAACCACCAGTTCTTTGCGGTCGCCGAATTTGGTGGCTCCGGTCGGACAGGCTTCGGCACACGCCGGTTGACTGCCCGCCATCACCCGGTCATAGCAGAACCAGCATTTTCTCACCCGCGGAAAAGCGCTCGCCCATTCATACGTCGGAATCTGGAACGGGCATGCTTGCATGCAGTATCTGCACCCGATGCATTTTTTTTCGTAATAAATGACGGGCCCTTCCTTCAGCTTTTTCAATGCGCCGACGGGACAGACCGATGCGCAGGCGGGCTCTTCGCAATGCATGCACATCTTTCGCACGTAGTAGTCGCCCCGCTCGAAAACTTTGGTGAATTTGCAGGCCGAGAGATCTGACTCATCACATTTCGGCAGGTCATTTTTCTCGTTGCACGCTTCTTCACACATGCAGCAACCCACACACAACGTTGTATCGATCAGCATTCCTTTGCTCATGTGGTTGATCCTCCGGTTAGCTCTTCAGAAATTGCCGCTGAAACTGGTTCCACGCGTCCTCGTCAAGCGTCTGAAGCACATTATCCAGGGCGAGAGCGCCGTCCTGCATCGTCACGCCGACAGTCTGCAGCCTCGGAATCTGCGCGGCAACCAGCTCGTGCAACCGGAAAAGTTCTTCATACATCCATTTCACGGCGTCTTCAGCAATGCGCAGCACCTTCAGATTCGCCGATAAATTGCTCGGCTTGATCCTGCAAATCCAGTCGGTTCCTCCTAAATCGGAGACCGGGGCTGGCACTTCTTTGACTTCAGTGATAACCCCATCGACGGGAGCAACGAATTCGGCAATTCGATTTCCCCGGTGCACCGCCATCAACCGTTCTCCCTGGTGCACCGCCTGCCCTACGCGGGGCAGCTCGACTGCGTCCACTTTTCCAATTACTCTTTTCACAAATGAATCCAGTCCGACAACCGCTTCGCCTGATTGCTCGACGGCGGCCCAAATGTGGCCGCTATGAACGAATGCGTTGTGCGGCGGCGCAATGCCGAACCTCTTCAGGCAGTCGAGCATCCTGCCATAGTCGACGGGAGGCGAAACTTCATCGGCTGGATCCGGTATAAAGAAGCCGTGTACGCGCCTGCCTCTTCTGTGCTGGACCGTTTGGATGATCACGTCGATGACCAGAAACGCCAGGATAATGCCTGCAATAGCTATAGGAACCATCTCTCCTCTCTCCTTTCCCGATCTTCTAATTTGCCGGCGGATTCATCCGGCCGCACCCTGAAAGACGCGCAAGCAGCCCGGCCCATTCGTTAGGGTTCAGGTAATCGGCGAGCCCTCCTTCGGGCAACCCGCCATCCTGATATACAAGTCCGAGATCTCGGTTGAACGTGGCACGAACTTCTGCTGCCGATTGCTCCAGCCATTGCCTCGCCGCTTCGCCGCTCAGCAGTCTCATCATGTTCTCTTTGAGGTTGGCCGGCTTTATAACCGCGAGCCATCCGCCTCCATAGCAATCCTTCGACAGCAGCCCGGGATTATCGAAAATTCTTTCGTTAACTTCGACCACTTCGCCGTCCAATGGCGCCTGCACCTCCAGGTCCTTTCCCTTGCGCCGCAGAATCCACGCCCTTTCCTCCTGGTGCAGGCGCTGCCCTATCCGGGGCGAAGCGATTATTTTTGGAGAGCCAATGAGTTTTCCGGCGAAATCATCGATGCCGACAATGGCTTCGCCCGATTCCTTGAAAGCCACCCAGGTGTGGCCACGATGATAGCGGAGAAAGTGCGGGAAAACATAGCCTTCGACGCGAGATACCTCGGCGGCTGCCCCGGCTGGAGAAGGCGCCGATAAAGATTGCTGAGCCCCCTCGAACCCTCGTTTTCGGGGCGCCCGTGACCTGATAAGGTGAAACACGTGGCTCGATCCGACAAAAAGCAACAAAGAGAAACCAATGAGAATCAAAAAGAGAAAAATCATAAGGCTGATCGGTAGCGTGACGGGAATCATATCCCTTCTCCTTTTCCTATTTGTCCTCTGTCCAGATGGTTCAGGGTCATCTCATCATTCTCCCGAGCCGCTCACTCGATCATGAAGAGCCGGCCGGTGATCTCCCGCCATTCCTTGGCGCTTATGTAATCCGCCAGCCCATCCTCCGGCAGACCGCCGTCCTGATACACAATTCCAAGTTTGCCGCTGAACATCGTTCTGAATGCCGTCGCCGATTCTTCCATCCATCTCCGAGCAACAGAACCACTGAGAAGGTTACGGAGATTTCTCTGAAGGCTTCTCGACTTGATAATAAAGAGCCATCCCCTGCCGTACGGCTCGCTCGCAATCAACGTTGGATTCTTTAGCACTGCTTCATTTACAGCAACCACTTTCCCGTCAACCGGAAATACCATTTTCACCTGTTTGTCGCTTTGGCTAATGGTCCACCCCTTCTCGCCCTGTCGAAAGATTTCGCCCGGCTTCGGCACGGTAATCGAAGTGGGGCTTCCAATCAATTTCCCCGCAAAATCATCGATGCCAACAATCGCCGTATCGGCCCCTTGAGGCGCTACCCATGAATGGCCCTGGTGATAATAGAGGGCTTCCGGTAAGGCGTAGCCTTCGACCCGCGGCGCAGCACCGGTGAGTCCGGGAAGCACCGCAACAGGCGGAACGTAGGCCGGATTTCCACTCGGGTTCTCATCGTCCATGGAAACGGCATCAAGAATGGCCTTCGAAAGCGTCCTCCCTTTAATGAACTCAATCAGAAAACCCACTCCAATGAAAACCGCAAAAGTCAGAATCGCCAAAATCAGGTGCATAGCCCTCATTCCTTCTCTGGTATTTACCCGGTTCTTTTGGACGTCTATTCTGCAACATGTCTGCCAAAAGAAAAGCAGGACAAGACCCACAGCAGAACATTATCAGGCATAGCGACTTAGAAAGCTTGCCGCACTCGATTGCACCTGAACTCGAACCATCACGACTTGTTGCATTTATCAACAGACAGCCAACTCGCTGATGCTCAAAGGGTTGCGCTATTGACTTCTGCAACACCAGTGTTGCATTTCTCTAGAGGAAGTGGGAAAGGAAGACCCGGCTTGATGGAGAAAGTCAGAATGGCTCAATATTTATAGGGTATGCATGTCATCCAACCGCTTCACCTTGATAAGCGGTTGATTACTGGAGATATCCGAGGCCCTTGAGAACCTCTCGCTCTTGGGGGGAATATTGAATGACTGCACGGTCGGAAGGCGCATTTTTCTTAAAATCATCCGCGTCTTGCTTCAGCTTGAGGAGCAGATCGGGAAATTTTTCGGCGAGGTTCACGAGCTCGGAGCGGTCCTGCTCCAGGTTGAACAGTTGATCGCCGTCAGGGCCGCCCGTTATCAATTTCCATGGCCCTTTCCGAACCGCAATGACATGATATTTTGGCGCGAAAGCGGGTATCATTAATTCGCTGAATATTATGCGATCCGCGTCTTCTTCTCCATGTATCAGCGGCATCAGACTTTTACCTTGATAGTCGGGAGCGGGTTCGGCGCCGATCCATTCCATGAAAGTCGGCAACAAATCCACATGGCTTGCGGGGGAATCGATCCTCCGATTTGGCGGGATACCCGGTCCCCGAATTATTAAGGGAACATGCAGCAGTTCGTCCTCAAGCGAGCCTCCGTGAGGCGAGGATGGATCATCAAACTTCTCTCCGTGGTCGGCGGTTATCACGATATACGTGTTGTCGTATAGCCCCAAGGACTGGAGACGAGACACTATTCTTGATATTTGGAAATTAATCCACCTGATTTCACCGTCATAAAGCGCGGCCCTGCGGCGAGCCTCGTTTTCCGGCGTTTCCAATTTGTTAGCGAGGTCCACGAACATCCCGTACTCAGGCAGCGGCGGAATGTATGGCGAGTGCGGGTCCATGTACTGCAAGTGGATGAAGAACTTGTCTCTTGCGCGTCTCGTTATCATTTGCAGCGCTAGATCCGTGATCAATTTCGTTGTATCGGTGCTTGTTGAAATGAAGCGGTGGTCGTAAGTGGCCCGTGTGCCGCCAAACGGATAATAGGCAAAGATGTTTGTTATAAAGCCATGCGTGTAATAGTCCTTCTTGCTCAGTTCCCTGGAGATCCGGATTTCTCCTGTATTTGATTTGGCTCTGTAGTATGAAGGATACTGGGAAGAGTACATGGCGATGTATGACGGCTCACTCCAACTCGATGCGGCTGTAAAATTGGTGAAAATGACGCCTTCTTTCGCCAATTGATCCATCACGGGCGAAGTTTCACGAAAATACCCGTATCCACCGAGATGGTCGGCCCGCATGGCATCGCATATGATGAAGACGATATTTGGCTCTCCACCCTTTCTCGTGTATACGTTATAGCCCCAGTTCTGCCATGCACCAAATGAAACAAAAGCCACCAGAAGAGCCAGAGAAGCATCGGCTTTCAACCAGCGGCGAACAGTGACAAACTCCGCCTTCGAGAAAGCCTTCACAGCAACCGCTAACAGAAGGACCATTGAAGGAACGACTGCAATTGCAAGAGAGGCGGCATCATCACGCAGGTCGGGGATCACTCTCTTCAGAAGAAAAGCAAATGGGCCGCGGGATATCTCGGCCGTCAGATTGGGGCCGGTATACCTCGCAAATACGGTAAGCGCAAGGAAGCAGAGGGCCGGTAACGCATACCAGGCAAGAATCCTTCCTTTAGATTGATGATTGCTGGCGGCGGCGCTTATCGAAACTCCTGAATACATGAGGGCGAATAAACACAGCCCGCCCAGCAGGGCGTATCTCAGTTTGAATGAAAGCGTCTCCGGAGCTGCATCCACCTGGATTTGGATATCCGCAACAAGCCAGAAAAGAGAGAAGGCCGCCAGAAAACAGATCAGGAGCAGCCCTGCATGAAGGAGTTTGATGAGGTACCGGTTCTTCATCATGTCGTCTTTGATACTTCGTCGGCCGTCACGCTGAAATCGGCCATAACTTCATTATACACGACATCGAACCCGGTTTGCCCGATCCATGGCCGGCCCACTTTCGTTGGCTTCAAGCAAGGGACAACATCAAATAATGCGGGACGATTCAGGTGCGGAATTGCCTGGGCGCCAAAAGCGACAGGAGAAAAGCTTCTTCGAAAATGCATTGGGGGCGGAAGAAAATAATTTCACCGGACATGGCCGAGCCGCGAAAACACAGATCTACTTCAACAGGAGTTCCGCCTGGCTGCGGATTATGCGCGGGATAATTTCATCGGCGGTACTTGGAACATTCCCGAAACAGGATTGTCGAACGGCCTCTTTAAGCGCACCGAGGCAGGAAAGACTAACGCTTTTCACATCTATGTCCCTCAGCAGGTTCATTTTTAGGCCGTGGCGCAGAAGCCGTCCGATCTCGTCCGTTATCGCCCCAGAAAAGACATCGGCTTCGTTGAGGAAACTCGACCCAATTGTCGTTGTCTCGGCGATGAACAGGCGCATATAGTCGCCATGTGTCTTGATGTGGTCAAGCAGAAAAGAGCCAATGCGATTGGCCAGCGCGATCCAATCCTCCTTCGTGCGCACGGAATCGAGGTCGACATTAAACAGGCCCGAAATCACCAGTTTCCGATATTCCTGGAGAAGCACTGCGAAAATGTCTTTTTTGTTCTGGAAATACAGATAGAACGTCCCCTGCGTTACGCCGGCGGCGCGGACGATATCGGAAATCGTGGCGGCGGGATATCCCTTTGCAACGAATACCTCGAGCGCGGCTCCAAGCAGCTCTCTCTTCGTCACCTCACGCGCTATTTCAGCCGCATGCGTTCTCGCCATTTCTCCGTCTCTTCAATTCTGACGCAAGCCGGTGTGCATTCGCTAACATAGCTCGACCGCGAAATCTCAATCCCGACCTACATCAGATCTAAGTTCCTATAATCTCGAGCCTCTATCTTATGATCAATCTGACGAAGCCGGCCGGACTCTTAAGCCCTCTTAAGTCCTTAACACGTCGCGGCAGCTTGCGGTTCGTCAAACACCTGCATCGGAACCGGCTCGCCTCCATCACGACCAACCTGAACGAGGGGAACCTCCGACCTTTGCAAATCGTAATGCGTTCGCAGAACGGGAGGATCAAACGGGGCATCCGATTTCGGTTCCTTCACTTGCTCCACCCGTTGCGCGATAAGCCCGCAAAATCCCTGCGAGAAGAGCTTTTGTTCTTCGGTCGGTTCGCCGAACAGGCTTCGATACTTCTCCTCGGTCTCGCGCACTTTCCGGCGAACGGTCTCGCTCGGCGCAAACTGGGCGCAAGCCTCCAGTATCGGATACGTCCTCTGAACTCTCTCCGCGAAGAACGGCGCTTTCTGCTCCCGGAGCAGAGGCCGGCGCGAATTCTTACACGTCTCGTATCCGTTCAGATTCAACTGGAAACTGCGGAAGAGACCGGGACCATTATTCTCGTAAAGT
Organism: Candidatus Abyssobacteria bacterium SURF_5; assembly: GCA_003598085.1. Taxonomy (NCBI): domain Bacteria; kingdom Pseudomonadati; phylum Candidatus Hydrogenedentota; class Candidatus Abyssobacteria; species Candidatus Abyssobacteria bacterium SURF_5. The sequence goes on along the minus strand of QZKU01000086.1, from coordinate 7,766 downwards.
TTTTTGTGGGCCAAATCAAAATAATTTCTTAGTTCGCCCATCTCAAAATTCTTGAAGATGAACGTCCCTTCATTGCATTGCTGAACGTCGCGATATGTCATCTTCGGGTTGATCCGCCCAATTTTCTTCATGCGGTTATAAAGCTCAGTGCCCGGGCAGGCGGTCAAAAACGTGATCTGGTAGGCCGAAGGCCCGAGCCCGACAAAGAAATCGATATCCTGCTCGATGTTTTCGCGCGTGTGGAAATCCCACCCCAGCACCATTGAAGCCGTTATGCCGATGCCATACTGCTCCATCGCGTGGAACGTCGACTTGATATCGTCACACGTGCGTTTCTCGATCTTATGTTCGGAGGTGACAACGTCATTGATGCTCGACTCGACGCCCGCCCAGATAGAATCGACTCCGCATTCAAGCAGTTCCTCCATGCTGTATGAGGTGATCGAGCGCAGATCGCCGAAACAGAAATAGCTCAGCTTGCGCAAACCGAATTCCTTGTCCTCCTGGATCAGCTTGCCCAGCTTGCGAACATAGTCCTGGTTGAGCAGCAGATCCTCGTCCATCAGCGATACAGTGGTCGCTTCCCCGCCATTGCGCCGGCAGTAATGCTTCAGCGTCTGGAAGGTCTCCTCCGGGGTGGCCACGTAAATCTTATTCTTCTTGAACATGGCCGACGTGCAGCAAAACTCGCACCCGTTCGGACAACCCAGCGCTACCAATGCCATCGCCGCCATCCCCTTGGCCGAAAAATTTTTCCCTTCCAGCCCCGGGAATGACGTGCTGTTGAGCGGCAGATATTTTTGTGAAATCGGTTTGGCCGGAGCTTCTCCCAACAGCTTGCGCATGAAGCCGACGCCTTCCTCGCGACAAATATGATCGGCGGTTTCCAGTATGTAGCGCGCTTCCTCCCCGCTCTCGCCGGGTGGCGGATCATCGAGATTCAGAACACCATAGCCTCCGATCACGATCTTGGTCTGCGGCGCCACCTCTTTTGCAATGCTGATCATGCGCGCCACCTTATGGACCGTCATCGCGATCAACTGGATTCCCAGATAATCGTACCCCTTCTTCAGCTCCTCCACGAAATCCTCGATGTGGGGATACTCCATTACGGTAGTCCTGGCGTTGATGTTCTCCGCGATCAGGTACAGCGCCAAGCAAGGCGTTTGGGAAGTTAGCGTGAATGGCCCCTGGCCGCGCTGAAGGCGCGATCCAAGTATGTCATACTGATTCTGACCCCATTCGAGATTGTACGGACCATAAGGATTGGTGAGCAGGACGCGCTTCATGTGTGATCACCTCACTGGGTTTCGGGGACCGAGCCTCAGGTTACGAGCAGACTAACTAACGTGTTAGTCAGTATAACCCCGCTCGGGCGGCTTGTCAAGTGAAAAAGTGCGCGGGAATTCGTGGTGCGCCCTGACACTCATGGATCACTTAAAATAGAGATGCAATTAAATCGGAAAGGGCTTTACTTTCTCCTTGACATCCAATCGGTGCTCCTATATAATCCGTCCAGACGGTCGAATGATGATGTTCAATTTATGAAAGCTATTCAGTGATCTCGCCCGCACGACACACCCGCCCGATCGAGCCGGACAGGCAGTCACAGATAATCGAGGCTGCGCTGAAGCTGATCGCCCGCAACGGCAGTCATAACGTGAGTATTCAGGACATCGCAACCGAGGCCAGAATCTCCAAGGGCGCGGTTCTCCATTACTTCCCGACAAAAGAAGAACTCTTTGCCTCAGCCTTTCGCGAATTTTTCCATCAATTCTTCGAACGAACAAAAAATACAATGGCTCAGCACGACGACCCGCTCCAAAAACTGCGTTGCATCGGCGACTGGCTCTTCGACGAAAACGACGCCACGGTGCGGATGGGATACCCTCTCTATTTGGAATGCATGTCGAGAGCATTGTATGAGAAGCTGTTTCATCGCCTCTTCCATGACTGGGTCACCAGTTGGATCGACCTGCTCAGGGACGCGATCGAGGAGGGGATCAGGCGCGGCTGCTTCAAGAGCGACATAAATCCGGAAGACACGGCTCGAGCGATTTCGGCTTTCTGCCAGGGAGTTGCCTCGCGCTGGTATCTGGACCGCGACCACCACCTGACGGCATGGGCAAGGGATACACTGAAAAATTATACGGAGGGACTGCTGTGGAAAAAAAGAGGAGAAATTCCCAATATTGACCGAACCTGAAACCGGCGAAAATTGAAATCCTGTTGCTGGATCGCAAGATAGTCGGGAGTTAGAAGAAACGGAGGAGACGCATGGGCTTTTTTCTCGACCTGAACGTCAATCTGACCAACGAACAAATTGCGCTCAGAGAAGAGGTGCACAGGTTCGCTGCGGAAGTGATGCGGCCGGCCGCGGACAAGTTGGATAAGATGGCGAGTCCCGCCGACGTGATTGCAAAAAACTCGATTCTTTGGGACGTCATTCGCCAGTCGCGCGAGCTGGGTTATCACACGCGCGGATTGCCGGAAGAGCTCGGCGGACTCGGCCTCACTCCCGCCGAAGGCAACATCATCGGGGAGGAACTCGGCTGGGGCAGCCCCGGACTGTCGGTTTGCATGGGAGCCGGGAGCATGCCGTTCATGTTCGCTGCAATGTTCGGCGGTCCTCAGATGATTGAGGAGTTTGTCATCCCGTTCCGCGACGACAAAAAAGGCGAATATATCGGCTGCTGGGCGATCACCGAGCCTGAGCACGGTGGCGGCGATCAGCTTTACATCGGCTCAAAAAGGCCCGACATCCCTCTCATACGCCACAACACGAGAGCCAAGCTCGATGGCGATCACTGGGTGATCAACGGCCAGAAATCGGCATGGGTCTCGAATGGCACAATAGCCACGCATGCCATGCTGCATGCGAGCATCGACGGAACCGAAGACCAGCGCGATGCCGCCATCTTTTTCGTGCCGCTGAATCTCAAAGGCGTCACAAAAGGCAAGCCGCTGGACAAGGTCGGGCAGCGCGACCTGAACCAGGGCGAGGTTTATTTTGATGATGTTCACATTCCAAGGCATTACATGCTGGTCGGCCCGGAAATGCTCGAGCCGGTGACCGACATCATTCTTTCCGGCGCCAACGGCGGCATGTCTACCACCTTCACCGGCGTCGCGCGTGCCGCATTTGAAGAGGCACTCGAATATACGAAGGTGCGCGTGGCGGGGGCAAAGATTATTTCGCAGCATCAACTCATACAGAAGAAGTTATTCGACATGTTTACAAAAGTAGAAAGCGCGCGCGCGCTTGCTCGCGCAGTGAACGGGTATAACGCCCAGACGATGCCGCCCGAACCGCATTATGCAATGGCGGCGAAAGTGCATAATACGCAGATCGCTTTCGAGGTGGCCAGCGACGCGCTCCAAATTCTTGCCGGAAACGGCCTCAGCCGCGAATATCCAATCGAGCGGATTTTCCGGGATGCCCGGGCCGCGTTGATCGAGGACGGCGACAACGATACGTTAAGTCTCGGCGGCGCCCGTTTTATACTCGAACGTTACGGACAATCAGGGGCTTCCGGCTCCGGCTCGATGTCGGCTCCGACAATTTTATGACATCGTACGCCCGCACTGAACGGTACGCGCTAACCAGAGGGGGTTAACATATGACCATAGACAAGCAGTTCATGTTTCGGCCCAGGATTCATTGGGGCAAAATCAAGATCGACGAAGAGAAATGCATCGGGTGCGGCCAATGCTCCGATAACTGCCCCGGCAAGGTGCCGGTCGTCGGCGATGACGGAAAGGCGCGGATGGGGCGCGAGGAATGTATCACCTGCTCGAACTGTGTGGTAACGTGTCCGGAAGAGGCAATCACAGTCGCCGAAACATTCTACGTCGAGGAGGGATTCTATAAGACCACCCCCGCTGATATCCCGTACAAATATCCCGCTCCCCCGAAGGACGTCAACGGCAAAACGGCTGAGTATACCGCAATGGAAAAGGCCGTATTTGAAAGGCGCAGCAACCGAAATTTCAAAAAAGACCCCGTGCCCGAACATCTGATACGGCGCGTGCTTGAAGCCGGCCGCATGGCCCCGAGCACCGGCAACTGCCAGCCGTGGCGCTTCATTGTCATAACCGACACGGCTTTTCTCGATGAACTGGCCGCACGTATTCAAATGCTCGCCCAGATGGCAAGCACGATGTATCGGACGGACGAGATGCTCGACGCTCTCGTGGCGCAATACGAGATGGAGCCCCAACCCGGAATGTTCGACCCGCGCGTGCAGGGCGGCATTTACGCGGTCGGCGAAGGTATCCTGCCGGTATTCCTGAATACGCCCGCGCTGATCATCCTGCTGGGAGACGAGCGCGCCATCGGCGGGCCCGAAATCAATATCGGCATCTGCGGCACCAACATGACGCTCGTGGCCAATTCCCTCGGGCTCGGCGCCTGCTGGGTGGGATTCGTCAACCTGGTCAACATGATGGACGACATGAAACAGAGATTGGGCATCGAGCCGCCATACAAGGTAATAGCCTCTCTGGCCATCGGATATCCCGCATTCAAGCAGCATGGTATGGTCGCTCGCGAGGCCAAGCCGGTAACCTGGTTCCGTCCGGGCGCTGCATCCTCGGAAGTCGAATATTAGTTGCTATCAGCGGCCTCGATTGCGGTTCCGTGTCGACCTCGCGCAATCCGGGAAATTAAGATGAAAAGAGATATATCGGTAGGCCCGATTTCACTGGTATATTGGTCGTGCTACATCTGTGATGTCGGGCAACAGGACCTGAAGACGTGTACCTGTAATGATTCCTGAGGAGATCCTGCAATGACTGACGCACCGCAACTAAATTATTTCTCCGATCTCATCGAATTTCAGGCTGAGCAGCACGCGAACAAGCCATACATCTTGCATGGCGATCTCGTGGTTACGTTCGGTGAATACAACCGGGCCACCGCGCGAGCCGCAAACGGCTTGGCCTCGCACGGGGCGCGTCCCGGCGATGGAGTCGCTATCTTGATGGGCAACTGTCCCGAATATCTGTACCTTTTCTACGGATTGCCGCGCGGCGGGTTTTACAGCGTTCCCATCAACGTCGCGCTGAAAGGAGACGGCCTCCGGTATATCCTGGAAAACTCGGAAGTGAAATATCTGGTAGTAGACGACGACCTGTATCCGAAATTCGCCGAACTCGCTCAGCCGGTGGGGGCCATCAGAAAGGTCTTTGTCCGCCGGACTCAGAACAGCACGCTCCCGCTCGGGACATTCGATCTCAACGATGATCTTATAAGCGCCTCGCCCGAAAAACCGGCGCACCTGATTGAGCCGAACGCAATCACGCACCTGATGTATACATCGGGCACTACCGGCTTCCCAAAGGGCGTGGTCAACCGGAACCGGCTCGGCGGCGTCATGCAGTTCATGATGCTCTCCAACTTCATGATCCAGGAGGACGACACCCTCTACACGTGTCTTCCCCTGTTCCACGCGAACGCGCTGGTGTTGACATCCGGCCTCTCAATGTGCAGAGGCGTTACCTTTGGATTGGAAAAACGGTTTTCGGCCTCAAAGTTCTGGGAACCGATCCGGCGCTATGGCGCGACCCAGTTCAACGCGCTTGGTGCGATGATCCCGATCTTAATGAAGCAGCCGCAGCGGCCGGACGACGCGGATAATCCCGTGCGTCTGGTCAATTCAGCGGCGTGTCCGGCCAACCTGTGGGAGCCGTTCGAAAAACGATTTGGCGTAAAAATCTGGGAGGCATACGGCGCCGTCGACGGCGGCGGTGTCTTGATCATGAATCTGGGAACTGCGCCGGTCGGCTCATGCGGCAAGCCGCTCCCCGGAATGGTTTGGAAGCTCATCGACGACAACGGCAACGAGGTCCCGCAAGGCGGCATCGGTGAATTGGTTACGCAAGTGCCCGATCGGGACTCGCGCCCGGTGGAATACTACAAAAATCCCGAGGCCTCCGCGAAAAAAGTCAAAGGCGATTGGATATATTCGGGCGACCTGTTCTATACGGATGCGGATGGAAATCTTTATTTTGTCGACCGCAAGACCGACTCGATGCGGAGACGCGGCGAAAATATTTCATCATTCGAAGTGGAAAACATTATTGAAAAACATCCGGCCGTTGCAGAATCGGCCGCCTTCGGCGTGCCGTCGGAACTCGGCGAGGATGAAGTCATGATCTGGGTCAAACCGAAAGAAGGAGTGAAGCTCGACCTCAAGGACCTCATGCGCCACTGCGCCGAAAATATGGCGTACTTCATGGTCCCGCGGTTTGTCGATGTGGTTGATGAAATCCCCCGCACCGGCACGCTTCGCGTGACCAAAGCCGACATGAAAAAACGCGGTGTCACCAAGAGAACCTGGGACCGCGAAAGAGAGATGCCGGAATTCAAACTGCAGAAGAAGTAATCAAGACGGGGTGAGTTATCAAATCAATCGGCGCACTTCAGGGAAATGAACTAAGAGGTTTCTGTCATTCCCGCGGACCTGTCCTGACGTTTGTCGAACGACCGGGAATCCATCTTCACAATCAGCGATCCTGCTGAATCCGACCGAGAGAGGGGCAACATGGCATACAAAGACTACGACTGTCTAAAGATCCGGATTGACCGCGGCGTGGCGTTCATAACCATCGACCACCCGCCGATAAACCTTTTTGATCTCTCGCTCATGCAGGAGATGGACCGGATCGGACAGGAACTCGAAGCGGACCCCGAAGTCCGCGTCATTGTATTCGACAGCGCAAACCCGGAATTTTTCATCGCTCATGCAGACGTCACGCTTATTCAGACGCTGCCGACCGAAGTTCCTCCAAAATCATCCGAACTTGCCCCGTTCCACATGATGGTGGATCGATTCCGCACAATGCCGAAGGCGAGCATCGCGAAGATCGAGGGCCGCGCTCGCGGAGGCGGCAGCGAGTTTGTGCTGTCGCTCGACATGCGCTTTGCGGCATTGGGAAAGGCATATCTTGCCCAACCCGAGGTCGCAATCGGCATCATTCCCGGCGGCAGTGGAACCCAGCGGCTCCCGCGCCTGCTGGGCCGCGGACGCGCGCTCGAGGTGGTCCTTGGTTGCGAGGATTTCCCGGCGGACCTGGCTGAGCGATATGGTTATGTGAATCGAGCTCTGCCGCCTGACGAACTGGGCCCGTTTGTCGAGCGGCTGGCCTACCGGATCGCTTCATTTCCCGCCGAGGCGATCGCGTTGGTGAAAGCATCAGTCAACGCCTCGGAATTGCCGACCCGCGAAGGTCTTCTCGAAGAAGCCCATTATTTCAACCAGTCATTGGCGACCAAACCGGCCCAGGAGCGAATGGCAAGATTCATCGAACTCGGGGGGCAGACCCGCGAGATTGAGCTGGACCTGAATTCACTGGTCGACAAGCTGCGCTGAACAGATCGGACTACCTTCATTGAAGAATTCATGCCGTAATTCCAGCGGCGGGTGACCCGGCCTCGTGGGGCCGCTGCAAGTGGCAAATCCACTTGAGGGTTTGAACTGCCCGAAAAGCTATCATTTCAAGTCTTCATCCCTTGTTTGAACAGATCATTCAGGATATTTGAGACATAAGCCTCGTACAGCTTCTTGGCGTCAGCATATTCGGGAGAAGCCGCATCGAGAGCCTTCATCTCCTCTGATTTCTTCAGCGCTTTTTCTCGATACTGGAGGTCGTTATGGAGCTTTAGTCCATCTTCCGCAGTTCAAAAAATTAAGTACTGACATATCAATGGCTTAGCGATTTCAGATGGCCATTTTACCCACTACATTTTGCAATATTTTCGGACG